>JAOZTW010000904.1 GCA_029938985.1 Bacteroidales bacterium
GAAACTTCGCAAGCTACATTCCTGAATTAAATTGACGACACAAAGCCCGAAACCGTTATGGTGCATTTAAAAATCAAAATATGAGTAAACGGAATATAATATCATTGATAATATCAATACTTTTTGTTTTAACTATTATATTTAGACCTATTTGGGAAAGAAATCCAGGAGGTTTATGGACAGCCTTATTCTTCTTATTGATTGCAATTTTATTCTTCTGGTTGATAACTAAAATAATAATTGAGATTGTTTATTTAATTAGACAAAGAAAAGTGCTTAAAATAAAATCATTTATCCCAATTGTTGTAATGATTGTTTTGTTATTTGACGGAATGTATAACCCATTTAAAATAGATTTAAATAAATTATATGGAGATGTCATTTTTAGAGCTTGTTATGAAGGAACTCAAAATCAAGCGACATTTAAGTTGTTAGAAAATGATAAATTTGAATTACATTGGACAGGTGCGTTTTTTTATGATGAGTTTTTTATAGGCACATATGTTAAAAAAAATGACACGCTTTTTTTAGATTATAAATGGGAAAAGCCCGTTAGATTTGGAGATAAAATATTCATGAATAATGAATATGAAATATTAGAAACAGTTAGGAAAGAGGGAGATAGTTTAGTTAACGTTGTGCCTTTTTATTATGGATATTGTAAAGGTCTAAATTGATTATAAAGTGAAACATAACAAAAAAATACAAATACGGAATAGTACAGCCGAATTTTTGATTTTTACCAATCAAAGTAAAACCTCTTCAATAGAAGCGAGATATGAAGATGAAACAATTTGGCTTAGTCAGAAACTGATGTCTGAATTATTTGATGTTGAAGTAAATACTATCAATTATCATTTAAAAGAAATTTACAAAAGTGATGAGATACAAGCAGAACGAACTATTCGAAAATTTAGAATAGTTCAAACCGAAGGAAAACGAGAAGTAAATAGAAATGTAGATTTTTTTAATCTTGATGCCATTATTTCAGTTGGATACAGGGTTAATTCTGTAAGAGCAACTCAATTTAGACAGTGGGCAACTCAGGTTGTAAAAGAATACGCAATAAAAGGATATATTCTTGACCGTAAACGAATGGAAAACGGAGCTTTTATTGATGAAGATTATTTCGAACATTTACTTGAAGAAATCCGTGAAATTCGATTAAGCGAAAGACGTTTTTATCAAAAAATTACGGATATTTACTCTACAAGTATTGACTACAACACAGATGCACCAACAACAAAAGATTTTTTTGCCAAAGTGCAGAACAAATTACATTACGCAATACATCAACACACAGCAGCAGAATTGATTGTAAAGCGAGCTGATAGTAAAAAAGAATTTATGGGATTAACTTCATGGAAAAATAGTCCAGTAGGGAAAATTCTAAAAAGAGATGTGTCAATCGGCAAAAATTATTTAAGCAAAGATGAGTTAGACAGTTTAGGACATATTGTAAATGCCTATCTTGAATTAGCTGCGAGCAGAGCAAAACGCCAAATACCTATGACAATGCAGGACTGGGCAAAACGTTTGGATTTATTCTTACAATTCGATGACAGAGAAATACTGAAAAATGCTGGCAACATAAGTGCAGCAATCGCCAAAAAACATGCTGAAAGTGAATTTGAAAAATACAGAGTAATTCAAGATAGATTGTTTCAATCAGATTTTGATAAGCTAATTGATAATATTGACAACAAACAGATTGAAAAATAGAAAACTAACACCATAACAGCGGCTTTGAAATAATTTTTGTGAAAAACAAAAACTATTCAATAGCCATATTCGATAAGTGTAATTGTGTCGCTAGCGCTCCCCAATTACACTTATCGGGTTC
>JAOZTW010000905.1 GCA_029938985.1 Bacteroidales bacterium
ATTTTTTTGAAGAAGATAAAATTCAAAAGAACAAGTTTAAATGGTTAATTATTTCTTTTGATATGCCTTAAACAATCCAAAAAATAGTAGAATATATTTTGAATTGAATTTGTAGAATTAAAAATTAAGAATTAGAAATTGGTTTACACCTTAAAGTTCACTTATTTATAAAAATTAAATTGATGAAAAACACGAAAATTTATATAATATTATTAATAATTATTTTTAGTTTATCAATTGGTTGTGGTTCTAACAACACAAATCAAAACGTAAATAATAACAATGATACAATAGTTAATAATAATACTAATAATACCAACAAAACAAACAAAGACGAAGGTGGAATTGATTTTTGGACTGCCTTATTCTTAATTTTATTGTCGGTTGGTTTGGCTGTTGCTACATTTTATATTTTCAAAAAATGGATACCATTAGGATTATGGTATAAAGCATGGTTGTCAAATGTAAGAGTTTCTTGGCTTCGATTAATAAAAATGTTTTGGCGAGGCATACCTCAAGAAAAAATTTTGATGTTAATGATAAAAGCCAAAAATGCTGGTTTGGATTTACCTATCAAAGAATTAGAAGACAAATATCTTGTAGAAATGGATTTAGACCTCGTTGTTGATGCTCTAATAAAAGGTCAAAACTCTGAGCTTGAAGTAACATTTGAAGAGCTGGCAAAACATTATCTTGCAAAAGTAAATATTGACGAACTTATGGAAGCAATGATAATAGCAAAAAGTGCGAATATTGATATTGGAATAGATGAATTTGCAAATTTATTTCATGCAAATGTTGATGTAGTTAGATTAGTAAATGCAAAAATGACAGCCAAAAATTCTGGTTATAAAGTAGAATTTTCACTGCTTGCAAAACACTATCTCGCTGGTGGCAATATTGAAAAAACAATTGATGCCTATGTTTCTGCGAGAAAAGCGAATTTGCCTGAATTTGATTTTCATGATATTGCAAACGTGGATCTTGCTGGTTACGATGTAATAGAATCTATTGATAAAGCAATTACACCTTCTGTTGTTGAAACAGCGGGTGTACGTGGTGTTGCCAGAGATGGAGTTGAAATGACACTGAAAGTAAAAGTTACGTTACGTGCAAAAATAACAAATATAATTGGTGGAGCAGAAGAACAAACAGTACTTGCGAGAGTAAACGAAGCGTTAGCAACAGAAATTGGTCTTGCAGAATCTCATTATCTTATTTTGGAAAGTCCTTATAAGTTAGCCAATAGAGTAGAAAAAAAGGACTTACATCTCAATTCTGCTTTTGAAATAATTTCTATTGATGTATCTGATATGAAGGTGGGTAAAGATGTACACTCTGAGTTAAAATCTGAAAGAGCAAAAGCTGATGCAGACAAAGCAAAAGCAGATTTGATAAAAGCAGAAGAAAAAGTACAGAAAGCTATTGCAGCAGCATTTTTAGATGGAAATTTATCTATTCATCAATATCATGCAATGATGAATACCGAAGCTGATACCAGAATGAGAGATAGAATAAATAAAGATAAACAAGTTGATGACGATCATCATGACGATCATAATGATAATCACAACGACCACCATTAATAAAACGTGCTTTGAATTAAAAATTTGAAATTAAGAATTAAAAATAGGTTTACACCTTAAAATTCAATTATTTATAAAAATTATGTTTTCTAATATACACATATACCCAGCCAAGTAAATTTATATTACTTGGCTGGTTTTATTTTGCAAATTAATTTATATTTGAAATATTTCTAAGAATAGAATTAAATTTTTCAGGCTCGGTAGTCCCTACATAACAGTGTTGGTTAATAAAAAATAAGGCTATATTGCCAATA
>JAOZTW010000294.1 GCA_029938985.1 Bacteroidales bacterium
TCCTATTGTATGGTCATATTCGTGTTGAATTACTCTTGCTCTAAAACCTGAAATTGTTTCTTGATGAAATACAAAGTTTTCATCATAATAATCAATTTGAATAGTGTCTTTTCTTAAAATATCTTCTCTTACACCTGGCAAACTTAGACAACCTTCATTCATAATTACATCGTCGCCTTTTTTTTTCAATTATTCTTGCATTTATAAAAACCTTCTTAAAACCCTCACAATCTGGGTCTTCATCTGCCATAGGGCTTGCATCTATTACAAATAAATTTATTGACTTACCAATTTGTGCTGCAGCAAGTCCAACGCCCTCTGAGGCATACATTGTTTCAAACAGATTTTTTATGAGCTTTGGTAAGTCTTTGTAATCTTTATCAATATCAGCGGTTTTATTTCTTAAAACTGGTGTACCTATAATATTTATCGGAAAAATCATTCGTTGTAATTTATTTGATTTAATATGCCTTTAAAATTAGCAAGTGAATTGTATATAAACTATCAGCGTGGCTTTTAGCCACGCCGACAGTAATTTATAGAAATAAACTGAAATTTTAGAATTTCAAAAAGCTTAGTGAAAATGAAATAATAAGTAACTCCAGAATATGCCATTTTTTGGCATGTTTCAAATAAATGAAAAATAGTTGACACTTTTTTTATCAGTTGCCACGTCCTCTATGGCGTGGATAAAATTGATAAATAAAACAGATAAGGCTAAAGCCCTGTGCAGAATGAGGGATTAATCAATCCACCCCATAGAGGACGTGGCAACTGATAAAAATGTAAACCTTAAATGAAACATGCCCGTTTTTTTGTTCTTTTAGTATTTTAACAAATCTGCAAATAGCGAGCTAAGCACCCATACAAAAGTTTTTACACAATTGTATTTCTTTATTCTGCTGGTTAATAAGCAGATAATTGTATCATTGAACCTTTTAATAATTGTATCATTCCTTATTTAATGATATTTTAAAATACTAAAAGAACAAAATAAACAAGTAGATTGGAGTTCGTTGTTTTTTCTTTTTCACTTAGTTGAACATTAGGAAAAACGCCAAAAATTGAAGTATAATATGTAAACAAATCCTTAATATCTTAATATAAACTTACTTCTTTTTTAATATAAATAGTTTCTTTCTTCTTAAATTTATTTGATATTGGTCCAAGAATTCCTTCGTGTCGTCCTATAACAAGCGAGCCGTTTTTATCAAGATTATCATGAAAAAACTCAAAAATTTTGTTTTGAAGATCGTGATTGAAATAAATCAACACGTTACGACACATAATAATATCAAACTTTATATCTGTTAGATTTTTGTCATTTACTAAATCGTGTTTAAAGAAATTAGGTTTTTTTGTAAGAAAAGATTTAATTTTTATAACATCTCTTCTTTTGTTAATATCTATATAGTCCGAAAATTCAAATCTGCGTTTTTCTTTAGGTAAGTCTTTTAGTGCTTCGTTAAAGTTTTCTACATATTCTGAAATATCTCTGTATTTATATTTTCCAGAACGAGCAACATTTAATACATCTTCGTTAATATCAGAAGCATAAACTTCTGTTTTATCGAACAAGCCAAGCTGGTGCATTAGAATTTGAAGAGAATATACCTCTTGTCCTGTTGAACAACCTGCATGCCAAATTTTAATTTTGTCTTTAGAACTATAATTATTTTGAACTATTTTTGCAAAAACTTGCCACATTTGCGGGTCTCTAAAAAGCTCTGTTGTATTAACAGTTATTTCTTTAACTATTTCTTCTAAATATTTATCACTTTTTTTGATTTTTTTTATCAAAGTGTTGATATCAAAGTTATTATCACTTACTATTTTTTCTATTCTTCTTGTAAATGATTTTATAGAATAATCTGAAAAATCATAAGTTGATACAGATTGTACTGCTTCAATAAATAAATTTATGTCTTCTTTTGTTAGAGTCATTATTGAAAGATTGTGTTAAAATTTGATAGCAAAGTTAAAAAAAAAATATTTTAAAACTAATTTTTTTTAAAAAAAATTAAAAATATTCTCCGTTCCATTTATTTTGTGATTTCAAAATCTGTTCTACAATATCACGCACACAACCTTCGCCTCCCTTGTAGCCTGATATATAGTGTGATATATTTATAATTTCCATAGCTGCATCTGACGGAGCACATGCTAAACCTACATTTTGCATTATTTCGTAATCAGGAAGGTCGTCCCCCATGTACATAATATTTTCTGGCGAAACATTATATTTCATGCAAAAATCTTCAAAAGCATCAATTTTGTGCCTTTGTCCAAGATAAATATCTGTTATACCAAGTACCTGAAATCTGTTTTTTACGGAAACAGAATTTCCGCCAGTGATTATACCCATTAAAAAACCTTGTTCGGCTGCATGTCTTATTGCAAATCCATCTTTTGCGTTCATTGTTCTATGTAAATGTCCTTCTTGAACCACAAAAATTTGACTCGAAAAAACTCCATCTACATCAAAAAGCATAGCTTTAATGTCTTTTAGTTTTGATTTGTAATACATAAAAATAAATGTTTTTGTGTTTTTTTAATTTTACAAAAGTAATAATTATTTTAGAATTTTAAATGTTTTTTTAGGAATTTTTATTTTTGTATCTATTTTTGTTATTTTCATTTCTACATTTACACTTTTATATATAAGATTTATAGTAAAAGGTATTTTTACTTTAGATTGATCATCTATTTTTTTATAATTTGAATATAAGTAAGTTTCGGTGCAATTATATTTCTTTCCATCCCATTCCAATTTTTCTGTTTTTACTTTCGCTTTACTTTGTTTGTCATAAAATTCATGATACATAATATCTTCGTTTGGTGTAATAACCTCTATAACATACAAACTGTCAGCAACTCCATCTATATTGCATATAAAATCTGTACTATATTTCAATTCCTTAAAAAATTGTTCTGGAAATAAATATGCTTTATAAATTTTTTTAGATAAATCATCTCCCGATAAAATTCGCTTTGATAAAACCACACTGTCCAACCAATATTTACCATCACAAATTTCTAATTGATGAAAAAGTACTTCGTCTTCTAAAATAAGTTCTGCTTTATAATAATGATAAGAAGGATATTTTTTTTTAATTACTCCTTCTAAATTATAATTTAAAGTATCAAAACTATAAATTGCAGAAAAGTTAATTGTAATATCATTTATTTTATTTTGTGCATAACAAAAATCTAAATAATCGTCAATTATTTTTTGGCTACCAAAACCCTTATTTAGAATTTTGAATGGTTTTGCATTAATAGATGGTATATATTCCGTTTTCATTAAACTGGCAATATCATAAATCTCACAGCTTAATTTTTTTTCTTTGCCGTAAATAACACAATACGAATTTTCGAGTGTAACAAATTCTTGTGCTGCACCATGTATTTCTTCGTCATCAATATTTTTCAGATTAGCAAGATAATTTGAATAATAATTTTTATCTAAATTATAATAATCAATATTATAGGCATAAATTGCTACCATTTCTTGTTGACGAAACGATTCTTTAAAATATTGTATTTTATTGGTTTTAATTTGTTTTAATAGTTCAGCATCAATCGGATCTGTTTTGATATTTTCAAGTATTTCAATTATCTCATATACTGCACTAAATACTTGATTATTTTTCAATTTTGCATTAATACTAAAACTTCCCACATAGTCATTTGGTCTAATTTTTACTACTATATGTTCTACATATTTATTTGTTTTTACCAAATTCTCAGTAATTTTAATGCTTAATAATTGATTTAATATTTGTGTTGCTACAATATTTTCGTTTGAAATATCAAGTTCAATTGGATATGTAATTGATATATAACTATCAGATATATTATCGTTTACAAATTTTGCAGTTTGAGTTTCTGGTTTACGTGGATTATATTTTGAACTTGGAGTTAGCATGTTTTTTTCCCAAGCTCCAAAATGTTTGTTTACCAAAATCTCTACATATTCTGTTTTTATATTTCCAACTACTACCAAGTAACAATTTTCGGGATTAAATATTTTTTTATGAGTATATAATATCATTTTTTTATCAATATTATTTATTGTTGACAAATCTACCTCTTCTGAAAAAGGATGATTTTTTCCATATCTAATTTTTTTTGATAAAAAATTAATTGTTGAATCTTCATGATTTTCATTAAATAATTTTGATGAATGAAAATTTTTCATATTTTTTATTCTCAAACTATCGTAGTTTGCAATAGTTATCTTATTTTCAAAAAATGCAAACAGCGAATCTATTGATTTTAATTCAGCAACTCTGCGTATTCTTAATCTACTTTTATTTTCTAATTCACCTCCAAGTAATTCACTCATTATTTGCATACTACCAGCTATTTCTTTTTCTTTATATGGTAGAAAATCAGCAAATAATACGCATTCTATATATTTTTGATAACTACTGCCAGTTTGAACAACCAAAACTTTCATACCGTTAGCAAGCTCAATTTTTTCGTAGTTTTCTATTGCGTGCAACACAGAGTCCATTTGCGGAAAAGTAGAGATTGGTAAAAAGAAAAATAATATGATTAATATATATTTTGGCATATAATTAATTGTTCTTGTTTTATAAAATCAAATAACTTATTGTTATTGAGGTGTTCTGAAAGGTATTCTTGTTCTGTTTGTCCTGGAGTAGGCACAAGCAATGCTTTTTTGTTTAGTACCAATAAATCCATAATTGTAGAATATCCCGCCCGTGAAATTATTAGCTCACTACTTTTTAACACAAAAAACATTTCTTTTGTTGTTAAGTGATTAACAATTTCTATATTTTTTTTTTTTACAAATGATTTTTTTCCTGGTTTACCAGCAATAATTAATACTTTCTTATTAGTCTGCATTAATTTTTTATATATTAAATCAAAAAAAATTGTCTTCTGTGGTTCCGGTCCCGAAATTATTGCTACAATATCGTATGTTTTTTTCGGTGTTTCTGTTTTTTTGTTAACAAAATAATCAAATCGTGATAGAATACCTATAAATTTTGTGTTTTTATGTGCAGTATATTTATGCGATAAATCGCCAGAAATATTATTACTACCTTTGTAATCAGGTATCCAGACTTCATCATATTTTGAAATGAAAAATTTGTTTAACAAAAAAACTGGATACTCTATAAATTGTAAACGTTTAGACATCTTAATCATTATTTGATGAGTGATAAAAATTGAATATTTTTTTTTACTCCACAGCCCATAACGGTTATCTGAAATTACTATATCAATATCATAATTAGTTATAATTTTTTTCAACAAAATATGTTCTTTGATAGTTCCAAGAAGTATTTTTGGAAACGAAAATAACATTTTTATTTCCATAAAATTATTATTTTTGGAATATTTAATGTTATAAGAAGGAAATTTAATAATTTGCAGTTTAGGAAATTCTGTTTTTAAAAACTGGTAGGGAAACAAATCACTGGCTATAATTATTTTGTTCTTATTTTGTAATATTCTAATTATTGGAACTATACGAGTAGCATGTCCAAGTCCCCAATTGAGTGGCGAAATTAAGATTGTTTTATTTATAATATTAATGATAACAGATTTTTATATATTTATCAATTTTATCCACGCCCAAAGGACGTGGCAACTGATAAAGAAAGTGTCAACTATTTTTCATTTATTTGAAACATGCCAAAAAGAACGAGTTTAAATCGTTAATTATAATCTACTTGTTTATTTTGCCCTTTTAAAAATTTTAAAAACTCATTAAATAGCTCGTTATTTGCAGATTTATTAAAATAATAGAAGAACAAAAAAACAGCGTATTCTGGAGTTACTTATTATTTCATTTTCATTAATATACCTAAAAAAACTATATTTATTTACAATTTTTTCACAATATTATTTTCCAAAATATACTCTTGTTTACCTTCTGGACAAATTGCTTTTCCATTTTCATCAAAATTTAAACGATGCCCAAACTCACTCATCCAACCTATTTGTTTTGCAGGATTTCCAACTACAAGAGCATAAGCAAGAACTGTTTTTGTAACCACAGCACCTGCACCTATAAAAGCAAATTCTCCAATATCGTGACCGCACACAATTGTTGCATTTGCACCAATTGATGCTCCTCTTTTTACTACCGTTTTTTCATATTGTCCACGCCTCACTACTGCACTTCGTGGATTGGTTACATTTGTAAAAACCATTGATGGTCCTAAAAAAACATCGTCTTCACAAATTACTCCAGTATAGATAGATACATTGTTTTGAATTTTCACATTATTGCCAAGTATTACGTTGGGCGACACAACAACATTTTGTCCAATATTGCAGTTTTGTCCTATTTCGCAGTTTGGCATTATGTGAGAAAAATGCCAAATTTTTGTTCCATTTCCAATATTACAATCATTGTCGATAACAGCAGTTTGATGAGCAAAATATTTTTCCATAGTTTATTTATATTTCTTTTTTTGGTTTTTAAGTGAATTTTAAATAATTCTACTTTATGAAGTTAAAGTAAATACCAAAGGCGTGATAATCAATAGTCTTGCCAGTAAGGGCAAGAGAAATTATCTATTTCTTTATAAGCACCAAAGGTG
>JAOZTW010000295.1 GCA_029938985.1 Bacteroidales bacterium
CAAAAAGCAGAGCAAGAAAAGCATGAAGAAAAATTAAAAAGACAAAAAGTAGAGCAAGAAAAGCATGAAGAAAAATTAAAAAGACAAAAAGCAGAGCAAGAAAAGCATGAAGAAAAATTAAAAAGACAAAAAGTAGAGCAAGAAAAGCATGAAGAAAAATTAAAAAGACAAAAAGCAGAGCAAGAAAAGCATGAAGAAAAATTAAAAAGACAAAAAGCAGAAATAGACTCGAAAATAATGAAATTAAAATTCATTGAAAAATTAGATAATGAAACAATAGCGAAAAAATTAGAAATAACAACTCAATATATTGAAAAAATATTAATTTGGTAATAAATATAATCGCCAAAATATTGGCGGGGAATTGTTTGAATGATTACTAATCGCCTGTATAAAAAACAGATAGGTTTGCTAAAGCGAATAGTCATTTAATTTTATATACTACAAGAACATTTTTTTTAATTAAATTTCTAAACTTAGTTTGTAAATATATGCAAAATACATCAACATTATTAAAGTCATTACCACAAAATAATAAAACTTATAAAAAAAGTAATCTCACTTTAGAAAATGCAAGATATGTAATTACCGAAAAAGATGTAGATGCAAAATTTGAAGAATTTATAATAAATTGTCATAAATGCAAAAGTGAAAAAGATGTAGAATTAATAACCAAAGCCTATAATTTTGCGAAAAATGCACACAAAGGAGAAACTCGTTTTTCTGGCGATGCTTTTATAAATCACCCACTAGAAGTAGCCAAAATAGTAGCAAACGAAATAGGTTTATCTGCCACCTCAATAGCCTGTGCCTTACTGCACGACGTGGTTACAAATACCGAAATTGAATTATCAGAAGTAAAATTAAGCTTTGGCAAAGAAATAGCAAATATTATTTTTAATCTTACCAAAATAAAAGGTACTGCCAATTATTTCAATGTCAATAAATCAGAAGTTTACAGACTAATATTAATAGGAGTATCCGAAGACATACGTATTATTTTGATAAAAATAGCCGATAGGTTACATAACATGTTAAGTTTATCGTCGCTAAAACCTGCCAAAAAGCTAAAAGTAGCAAATGAAACAATGTATGTTTACGCACCACTTGCCGAGCGATTGGGCTTGTTTATTATAAAATCAAAATTAGAAGATTATGCTTTTAAATATTTACAACCAGATGATTATAAAAATATTACCAACCGTATAAAATACAACAGACAAAAAAGTATTATTTATCTAAATAAATTTACTTTACCAATTATTGCCAAACTTATAAAAAGAAATTATAAATTTGATATAATTAGCCGACAAAAATCCGTGTATTCTATTTGGCGAAAAATGGTTACAAAAAAAGTAGGAATAGAAAACGTTTACGATATTTTTGCAGTAAGAATTATATTTAATCCAAAATCGGAACAAACAGAAAAAGAAGAGTGTCAAAGTATTTTTCAAATTGTTTCGGAACTATATGATGTAAATCCTAAACGTGTTCGTAATTGGATTGCAGAACCAAAAGAAAATGGATATGAGGCTTTACACCTGACAGTTATTGGACCAAAAAATAGATGGGTTGAGGTTCAAATACGTTCAAAAAGAATGAATGAAATTGCAGAAATGGGTATTGCATCGCACTTAGATTATAAGGGGGTTAGAGATAAAAAAATAATTTTTGATAATAAAATAAACGAATTAAGAAAAAAATTTGAACTTGGTATTAATAGTGATTTTGATTATTTGTCAAATTTTAAACTTTTATTTGCAACCGAAATAGTAGTTTATACTCCAAAAGGTAAAGAAGTTTTGTTACCCGTTGGAGCTACGGTTTTAGATTTTGCATTCACAATACACACAAATTTGGGAATACATTGCATAGGTGCAAAAGTAAACAATAAGTTGTTGCCCATAGACCACCGTATTCAAACAGGAGATTATATTGAAATTTTAACATCAAAAAATCAAGAGCCAAAAACAGATTGGCTTAAATTTGTTAAAACACAAAAAGTGCAAAATTTTCTCAAGGAGATTTTGGAAATAAAAAAAATTGGTAAAAAAGAAAATGGACAAATAATTTTGCAACAAGTTCTTAAAAAATTTGATTACACACCAACTCCCGAACTTTATAGGCAACTGACAAATCATTTTAAATTAAAAAATAAATTTGATTTATATGTAAAAATAGGTTCTGAAAAAATTTCCAAAACAAAAGTAGAAAATTTTATTAAGAAAAAAGCACGGTGGCAATTCAAAAGATTTGTAAAACCTCAATTAGCTCGCTTTTTACCCAAAGGACATGAGGAGATTGTGGTTGATGATGAATCTAACTATAAAGTTGCTAAATGTTGTAATCCAATTCCTGGCGAAAAAGCAATTGGTGAAAGAAACGAATTTAATGAAATTATTATTCATAAATCAATTTGCAAACATGCGTTAAAAAACAAAGATGTAATTGATTTTTTCCCACTTTCGTGGAAAACGTATAAGGCTCGTTCCTACAAAGGTAGATTAAAAATTGAGGCAAAAAGACAATTTGGTTTGTTAAATAAAATAACAAATATTATGACCCATAACTTGGACGTTAATATTAAAGCAATTCATTTTGATTCCGACGATAATGAAATTCTTTTAACTGGCTGGGTTGAAGTTTATGTGTTAAATAAACAACACCTTAATCTATTAGTAAAAAAATTAATGGAAATTGACGGTTTAAAAGCTGAGACTATTGATGATTGGTAAGATTTAAGACCGTATGACAATTAAGAATTAGGAATTGGTTTACACCTTAAAGTTCAAATATTTATAAATATTTTTGGTATCCACTCAAAAAAGCGTGAAAAAAGACATTTCTAAATTTTCTGCTGAGAACTTCTCGGTTTCGCTATCGCTTTTTGCTGGAGTTTTTTGGCGTTTTTCACAAATATCAATTTCTTCATTACTTTTGAAATATTAAAATGTTCATTTATACATGTAAACTTTAATTTTAATATTTCAAAAAAGCCTTGAATTTGACACTTGCGAAAAACACCTTTTTTTTAATAAATTAGATAATTATCATTTTCTATAAAACCAATCCAAGAGTTTGATAATGTTCTTTTTACTTCTTTCTTTTTATTCTTAAATTTTGAATAATCATTTTCCGTTTTTGTTTTTTTAAACCTATCCTTTTCTTTTGCAAGATTAAACAAAGGAAAGTAAATTCTACCAAATATATAAGTTCTATCAGATTTTTTATCTTTTTTCTTATCATCAAGATTGAAAATTTCTATTGTAGTACACGCTCTTTGATATTCAAAACTTGATTTATCTTTACTTTTAGGAATTATTTCAATTTTTTGTAATCTTTTGTGTATTATTAGTTTGAAAAATTCAAATGGATTATCAAATAATGGATTAATTAACAAAGGCATTTCTTTTTCATTAAGCTCTTTAAAATCTTTAAATTCAGAAAGAACAACCTTCTTTTTATCTTTAAACAAAGGAAATTTTGCACCTTTGTAAGCACTATTACAATCAAAACATATTGCAATATAATTTTCGTAATTATAAGTAAGCCACCAATAATCTATTTTGGGTCGGTAGTGGTCAATATGTGCATATCGTTGAAGAGAAGACGAACAAATTGGACATGCAAATTCTGTGATATGCAAATATTCCTTTTTCAAGTCCGACCAATGACTTTTATATTTAAGCCCTTTTTGTTTTCTTGCTTCTTTTATTTCTTGTTGCGAATCAATATTTGTTATTAAAGAATATTTTTTATTAAACTCTACACCATTCTCATTCAAAGTCTTAATAAGTTTTTTTAATTTTTTGTTGTTCGCTGTTTTTGGGTCTTTATTAATTTCTTGTTCTGTATAAAAAACAAATCGTAAATCTTTCATATTATAAATATTTTTTATATTCGTTTTCATATTCTAAAAATTCTTCCTCTGACATTTCGGGAACATCAAATTTTTCTACAGTTTCAAAAGGGTCTATATTTTTCTTTTTCAGGAACTTGAGGAACAATAAATATCTATAATCATGAATTGGTAAACCAAGCATAGCTTTATCGAGTTCTATTTCTAAGTCGTTTAATTTTTCGTTGTTTTCGTCTTCCAATTTTAGTTTGTAATACAAATCTACTTTTGTTTGTAACGAAGGACTTAAAAGTGAACTTAATTCAAAAATGGTTAATAAATTTGTTTGAATATTGGTATTTTTTGTATTTCTTCTTATGTTTTTTACTTTAATATTGTTTTTGCTGTTATACAATTCTTTAATTTCGTTTTCTTCTCGTTCTAAGGTAATTAGCGGAGAATGCGAACTTACAATAAACTGAACTTTAGGAAAAAATTCTTGCAAAACATTTAATAATTTTATTTGCCATTTAGGGTGGCAAAATGCGTCAATTTCGTCCACCAAAACAATAGCTGGTTTTTGTGTAAAATCCAACGACAACGGATACGACTCAACCATGCGTTGAATAAAATATCCAATCCAACCAATAATTTCTTTAAAACCTTGTGCAAGCAAATCCATAGAAATACCATTTGGTGCGTCATTGGTTGTTATCCAAACCAATGGAGGTTTTATTTGAGTAATATCTTTAAATTCAATAGTAGAATCTGCAAGTTTGGATATTATTTTAAATGCTTTTTTTATTATTACACGTTCTTTTATTGGTTTGTTGCTGTTGCTTTTTGCCCGTTCTATTTCGTGGTTTTTTGCCTCGCCGTCAAGGTTTATAATCCAATCAATAAAAGAGTTAAGTCTATCTTCGTCTTGATTATTTATTAGTGGAATTAAATCGTTTACATGAGGTTGTTTAAATCTTTTGGCTGAATAATCATTATCAAAATTAATTTCGCTACGTATTTGCGGAAAACCTACCATCAATATTTTCAGACTATTGTCATTTACAATAACTTCCGAAACATTATTATTTGTTATTTTCAGCTCATCTGAGGAGTTACTATAATCAAAATTAAGTTCATTCGTAAATTCGTCGCCATCTATTGTAAAAGTAAGACTAATTTTTGATTTTTCAGAAAATATAGTATTTTTTTGCTCATCAATTCCAAGAACACGAATATATCTTTTGAGTTTATGTGCATTTATTTTTTTATGTTTATCTCCAATTAATGCCAAAGAAATAGCTCGTAGAACTGTAGTTTTTCCTGTTCCGTTTTCGCCAATAAAACAAGTTACTTTTTTACTAATATCAATATCAATATTTTCAAAATGTCCAATATTTTCTAATTTCAAATTTGTAATTTTTATTGAAGGAGTATGTTTTTGAACCAAATCTTTTATTGTTAAAGTAAGTTCATCTAAATCTTTGTACTCAATTATATTATCAAAATAATTTTCTTTTAATAAATTATGAGTATCAAATATTGTTGCAAAATCTTTTTTATTTACAGCATCAAGAGTTATGTATTTATCGGGTTGTAATAAAATATAAAATTCTTTTTGTAAATTTTTACATTTTTCAATTATTTGATTAACAAGCTTTTTGTTTTTATGAATATCCCAAGTAACAATCAAAAAAACAACAGTTGTATTTTCATCAATATCATTAGTAGTGTTTATATTAATACCACGAACTCCCCATTTTTTAAATGCTTTTGATAAAGTGTTTGAATATAATTCTTGTAAATTTGGCATACTTAAATTTTGAAAAACATATATTTTTTGAAGATTAAATATATTTGTTGTTTTTCTATTTTGGTTTTTTAAAACATAATCAATAATTGCTTTTGGATTAGTAACAGGAATATTAGTTGGTAATGGTAAGTTGTTTCCTGTTAAATCTAAACGTGTTAATTTTGTTAATTTTGCAAATTCTTTTGGTAGGTAATTTAATTTATTATTGGCTAAAATTAAAGTAGATAAATTTTCAAGTTTACAAAAACTTTCTGGCAAACTTTCTAACTTATTATTGGATAAATATAATTTAGATAATTTAGATAAATTACCTATTGAGTTAGGAAGTATAGAAAGTTTGTTACTACTAAGTGATAAAGTTCTTAAATTATTTAATTTTTCAATTGTATTCGGCAAAATTTCAAGATAATTATTATTTAAAAATAAAGCCTTTAATGTAGTTAAATTTAATATTTCGGATGGAAACTTGTTAATAATATTATCTGAAAGGTTTAAAACTTTTAATCTTTTAAATTTAGAAAGTTTGTTCGAATTTATTCCAATTTTATTTTTTTCTAATTTCAACTTTGTACAGTTTTCATAAACATTTTGCGAGAAATTAGGTATAACTTCTAATTGTTTATTTGAGTAATCAATATTCATAATTTTTTATTTTTTTAATGAAAATGTTTTTTGAGTTTTGTTTTTTTAAATCCTATTCTACGAAGTTTAAACTAACGCCAAAAACGTGATAATGAATAGCCTTGTCTGTTTAGGACAAGATAGTTTATTCGTTTTTTTAGAAGCATCAAAGGTGCATAATCTATTCACTAATTGTAAGTAAGTGATTTCGCATCTTTGGTGCTTTTATTCTTTGTGTTTTTTATTCCTTGCCCTTGCATACAAGGTTATTTATTTCGCACCTTTGGTGCTATGGTTTTTCTAATTCG
>JAOZTW010000014.1:0-1504 GCA_029938985.1 Bacteroidales bacterium
GGTATTTCTTTTATCAGCCCACACCACATGTATATTATCGTTGGAGTCAAACTGGGCATCAAAAAATACGCCATCCCAAGTGAACAGTTCATTTGCTTTGTTAAACTCTTGCGGATTAGCAAAACCTGTTTCTTCATTAAATTGAATAGTATTGATATTTTTCGTATATTCATCAAAATATGTGATAATACAATTTCCGTCGGAGTCTATGGCTGTTCTTATATATTTATTAAAAAGATATTCATGATTTTTTTCACTAATAAATCTATGAGAAAAATTTGTAAATTCGTTGTTCTCAATATTATAGTTAATACATTTTATTGTATCCATACAAACTTCGTTAATATTATCCCCCTGATTATAAACCGCAATAAGTATATCGCCGTTGTTTTTTTTTGCCATACTAAAAGAAAAAGCCCCCATATAAACATCTGTTCGTGTTGCCTGTGGAATTATTTGAATATCGGACAATGAATGAGTAATCTTATCGTAAATTCTATATTTTAACGCATAATATTCTTCATATACAATCATTGTTTTGTTATCTTCTGCTTCTGTTATTTGACAATTAAAAGCTTTGGCATCATCTTCATCATCGGAAACAGAAATACCCTCCGACCAGTCTGTGCCGTCAAAATATTTCATGTAAACTTCTGTTTTATAATTTCCTGTTTTACTCACGGTCCAAAATACTATTGGCAAATTATCGTCAGTAAGGGCTACTTCAATAGGAACGTCCCAAACGGTTGATCCTGTCGAAGGACAAAATTCAAAAAGGAATTCTGGCTCACTCCACTGTTCTTCGGAGGCATTATAATAAGTGAAACCCATATCATGTTTTTCTAAATCATGGGAAACATCAAAAAACACATATATATTTCCATTATCTGCAATTGTAGCTGCTGGTTTGTAAACATTTGCTGTTCCAATCCAGTTGGCATTTGAAATAATAATTGGTGTTGTCCAATCTTCTTGATTGTCTTCTTTTTTAGAATACCAAATTGCAGGTGCACTCCACAAGCCTCCAACAACATCACTATAAAAAATATGCGTCGCTCCATTTTTAGAAACAAGCCGACAATGTTTAGCATTTCCCGCCATATTTGTAGTCAAAGTTTCTTCTGCGTTCCAAATAAAGAAATTGTTTTCAACATCTTTATTAGATAGATCTTCTACATTCGACTTTTGTAAGTTTGTTTTACTTAAATTACGAACTCTATAATTGTCACCAATTATTTTTTCTGATTGTATTTGAGAAAATACATTTGTTACAAAAAGTAACATTACTACGAGCAATATACTGTTAGCTTTCATTGTTTTTGATTTAAAATAATAAAATAATAAATTATGAATTATGAATTATGAATTAAGAATTGGTTTACACCTTAAATTTCAATTATTTAAAAACTTCTACTTGTGCAATAAAAAAAACTTTGAATGTATTGTTTTTTTTTACTTGAATATTGAATATTGAATGTTGAATATTGAATGTTGAATATTGAAT
>JAOZTW010000014.1:1604-22229 GCA_029938985.1 Bacteroidales bacterium
TTTTTACTTGAATATTGAATATTGAATGTTGAATATTGAATGTTGAATATTGAATATTGAATATTGAATATTGAATGCACAGGTGGAAAAACTTTGTTAAAAAAAGGTTTTACAACTGCTTTATTCACTAAAATTTTGATACAACAAAAGAACAACAAAAAAAATTATAATGTTGCTAAAACATTCCTATCAATACCTAATAATACTTAATAAATTAAATTTTTATTAATTTATATGTATATTTGTTTTATGAAAAAGATAATATTTTATGTAATAATATTGCTTTTTGTTAGCAACTTGCAAGCACAAAAAAAAACAGATAGTTTATTATTTGAACTCAACACAAACAAATTAAAAGACAGCAACAAAGTAAATTTGTTTTTACAACTATCATATAATTTTCGTTTTACGAAACAAGATACAGCCATTTTTTTCGCAGAAAAAGCAGTTTTACTTTCTCAGAAATTAAATTTTGATAATGTTAAAGCTCAAAGTTTTTATACACTTGGTATGCTATATACCTACAAACGAGAGAATGAAAAAGCATTTGATTTTTTAACAACCGCCAAAGAATTATTTGAAGAACAAAATATGGAGTATGAAATTTTGAAATGTCAAACATACTTAGGAATGGTTTTTATAAATATGGGAGAATACGAAAAATCGCTTCAGTTATCGCAAATTACAATTAACAAATATGAAAAGAATATAGATAAAGAAATGTTATCTAGAAATTATAACAATATTGGAAGGGTTCATCAAATTAGAAAAAATTTTGATTTATCTCTACAATATTTTAAAAAGGCTTTAACTGTTTTAACTCCAAGCGATGATAAAAAATCTATTGCAATATTGTTAACAAACATGGCAAATATATATATCATGTTAAATATGTTAGATAGTGCAAAATTTAATTATCAGAAAGCAATTGAAATAACCAAAACAATAAATCATAATGCGTATTTATCTTTTCTTTATACAAGTATGTCGGTTGTGTATTTATTGGAAAATGAAAATAATGAGGCTTTAAAAATATTAAATAAATCTTTAGATATATGTAATAAAAATAATTTTTTGCCAGAAAAAACTATTTGTCTTTTAAAACTGTCTTATTTGTATTTAAAACTGTCTGACAGTTCGTTTAATGAAATAGAAAGAAAAAAATATATTGATACCGCCATAACATATTTGAACGAAACTCTAATTATTTTAAAAAATAAAGAGGACACCGAGAGACTACTTGAATGTTATAATTATTTGTCGGCAGCACACAGTAGATTAAATCAATATAAACATTCTTATGATTATTTGCTTAAGTATAATTCGTTAAAAGATAGCTTATTTAACATTAAGCGAGAAAATATAATACAAGATTTAGAAGCCAAATACCAACACGAAATTCAAGGTAAAGAATTGAAAAACAAAGAGCTTATTATTCAACAACAATTATTGAAAAATAAAAAAGAAAAATTTCAAAGAAATGTATTTATTGTTGGTTTTTTTTGCATATTGATTGGTTTTATCGTTTTTGTGAAAATTTATTTTAAGCAAAAAAAATTATCGGAAATGAAAATTGATTTTGTTAATAATATGACTCACGAATTTAAGACCCCTTTGTCTAATATAAATCTTGCGGTTAGCATTCTGGCGAGCAATGCAAACACCGAAGAACAGGAGTTTTTATCAATAATAAAAGAAGAACAAAATAGGTTGAAAAAAGGAATTGATATTGTGCTTTCAACCTCGTTGCTGGATAAAAACGAACTGGTTGTAAATTTTGAGAAAACTGATATTCATCAAATATTAAAAGATGTAGCTCACAATAATGAACTCTATGCAAATAAAAAAAATGGAAAAATTGTTTTAAATTTATCTGCAAAAAATTTCATAATTTCAATAGATGAATATCATTTTATTAATGTTATCAATAATTTGATTGAAAATGCGATAAAATATTCTAATAATAAATTTGCTATAAATATATCAACTGTAAATGAAAATTCAAGTTTATTAATAAAAATTTCGGACACGGGAATTGGAATTGCCAAAAAGGATTTAAAATATATTTTTGATAAATTTTATAGAGTTTCTACCAAAAATAGATACGAATCCAACGGTTTTGGAATAGGTTTGTATTATGTTAAAAAAATTATTGAAGCTCATAATGCTAAAATAAATGTTACAAGTAAATTAAACGAAGGCAGTGTTTTTACCCTAAATTTTAAATCTTAAAAAATGGAAAATCGATACAAAATATTAATAGTAGAAGATGATAAAAATGCTGGTTTTTTGTTGAAAAGGCATCTTACAAATTTGAATTTTGAAGTGGTGTTGTGCGTAGATGGCGAAATAGGAATGCAGGCTTTTAAAAAAGATAAATATGACTTGTGTATTCTGGATATTATGCTTCCCAAAAAAGACGGTATTGTACTTGCCAAAGAAATAAGAGAGTTTGACGAGCAAACACCATTTATTTTTCTTACCGCAAGAAATTTAAAAAGTGATAAAATAACAGGTTACAATGTTGGTTGCGACGACTATATATGTAAACCTTTTGATATTGATGAGTTTGTTTTTAAAATAAATGCTATTCTTAGAAGAACTTCTTTTAAACAAACTGTTGTGTTGAACGAAATTACGGTAGCTTCGTTTGTGTTAAAAACTAACAGTAGAATACTACAAACAAAAGATAAAATTATTAATTTGAGCAACAAGGAATCTTTATTATTAGAACTTTTTTTCAAAAATATTAATAAAGTTGTTCCACGTAGCCAAATAATGAGAGAGGTTTGGGGAAATGATGATTTTTTTACTTCCAAAAATTTAGATGTTTATTTAACCAAACTACGAAAAATTTTACACGCCGACAGCAAAATAAAACTCTTAAATGTATATGGATTTGGATATAAATTGGTTTTAAGCAATGTTATTAGTCATATAAAATAAACAACTGATATTTAGGGTGTAAACCAATTATTAGATAGTCCCTACAAAATAGTGTTGGTATGCTAAATTTTATTATACACAAAAAAAAAAATTAATATATTTTGTCCAAATCCAAAATGTTCTCATCATAAAAAACAAATTGAAGCTATAAAAAGGGGAAGCTATAAAACCAAAAATGATGTTGAACCCCCGACAACGTTTGAAAAGTAAGACTTGTGGTTGTACTTTTGAAACAGTTTTTTCAGATATTTATGGTAAACACGGTTCTTTTAAAGAGTATTTAATATGTTGTAAAGACAAGGCATAAGGAATGATACAATTATTCAAAGGTTCAATAATACAATTAAATGACTATATACCAATTCATTAAAGAAATACAAATGTATAAAAACTTTTGTATGGGTACTTACCTTGTCTCTACAGCAAATTGTATGTTTTTAATATTGCTAAAAAGTTTTCCCGACTTTTCAGTACATATAAGTAATGTGGAAATATTTTTTGCCTTACATAATGAAAAAATAACTTCTTTAGAAAATGATGTTTATAAGCAATTATCTACTTAAATTCCTAATTTTAATACATCAAATGTATTTTTGAATTATTTTTCCAAGTAGCATCACTTTTGTAGGTTGAAAAATATATTTTTAAATCTGCATCGCTTTTGTAATCTACAAAATATATTTTTTTATCTGCATCACTTTTATAATCTACAAAGTACCAAAGTCCTTTGTTTCCACTTGCATCACTTTTGTAGCTACATTTGTAAACAACTAAATCTGCATCGCTTTTATAATCTACCACATACACTTTTACATCTGCATCACTTTTATAATCTACCGTATATACCTTTTGTGCGTACGTGCTTAATGAGAATGTTATCAATAATAAGCAAAATCCCATAAATTGTAATAATTTTTTCATTTTCATAATTTTTTTATTTTAATTGTTAATACAAATATTATCTAAGATTATTAACAAAACGGCGTTTTTCATAAGTGTAAAGAGCAAGGCATTTTTATTTTTCAAATACCGCAGTTTACTTATTGTAAATGAGGATTTTTTTAAAATCAAAATAACGCAGTAATTTGCATTTATGAAAAATGCCAACAAAACATTAAAATTTCATTAATATCCATTATGTTATTAGCTCAAAAACCCCACCAAACAAACTGATGTTAAATTTAATTAACAATTATTATTATTATTATTTGATTAAGGCATATTAAAATAAATAATTAACCAATTTAAGCGATTTTATTTTTAACAATTCAATAAATATAATAATATCAAGATATTTGCTTATTTTTTTGAAGAAGATAAAATTCAAAAGAACAAGTTTAAATGGTTAATTATTTATTTTGATATGCCTAATTGCAAAAGATCACAAGTTTTGTTACACTATTCCATTTCCCTTTGTGCCTGCTTAATCATTTCATGAACATATATCTCGCAGGCAAATTGTTTTCTCTCTTCCGCTGTTTTTTTTGAGAAATCTAATCTATCGTATATTTTTTTTATTGAACTGTCCATTTCTTCTATCTCTGCTTTCTGCATTTTAAATGATACCGATTTAATTATCTCATCTACTTCTGAATCAGTAATTTTTTCATATAATTCATTAATCAAACTTTGTGTTAATTCTGATATTGTTTCCATTCTAATAATAAATTTAGTTTTTTTGTTTTTTAGATTTCCTTTGAGCTTTCTTAGGCTTCTCTTCTGTTTTTTTCTCTTCTTTTTTAGGAAAAAGTTCTCCTTTTTTATGTTTGTCAAAAAGCGTTTTTGCAATAATAAGAAGAATAGCCAGTAATATTATTATTGAACTAATTAAGGCAACAGCTTGTGTAATATAATGAGCCTTAGGTTCAAACTTAAACTCAATTGTGTGTGTGCCAGCAGGAATATGTAAACCTCTCAAAATATAATTTACATTTATATAATCAACTTCTTTGTTGTCAATATATGCTTTCCAACCTTTTGGATAATAAATTTCGGAGAACACCGCAAACTCGTCTTTTGTTGAACTTGATTTATAAGTCAGTCTGTCGGGGTGGTAATTGCTTAATGCAATACTTCCAGAATCGTTTGCAGACATTTTTAATTCGGGTAATTTATAGTCTTGCAAATTTTTCTTATTTACAACAACGGTTCTCAGTAAATTAGTTGTTTCTAAGCTTTCAATTTCCTCTTTGTGGTTTTCAACCATTTTGTAGCTATCCACAAACCACACATTACCATAAGCATTGGCATTAATATAAGGTGTAATACTTGGATTGTCAATAACATATTTGGTATTCAACATATTTATCACTTGCATTTGTGGAACATATTTTTCCAACACATCTGGTTTTTCGTCTTGCAGTTCTTTTTGCATTTGACGAACATAAGGATCAAGATAATAATCTATAATATCCTGATATTTACGCAATTTAGCTCCATGATAACCTCCGAGTGATTTATGAAAATAAGGCGTAAAAGCATCGTTAAACACACTTCTTGTTAGATTTAGGACTCTATAATTTGGGTCAACATCTTTTTTAATAAAATTATCGGCTGGTGTGGCTTTAAATTCATTACGTACAGCTTGTTTGCGTTGAAACATATCAGGGTTTAAATAACGATTGTCAATTACCCACATATCCGCAAGTATCAAAACACCAAGTATTAAAAATAAATATCCTTTTTTAAATTTTTCAATTTTTAAGAAAACAAATAAAAACCCCGCTGCAACTAAAATATAAAGGAATGAACGAATTGCATCTGCTTTGAAAATCATTGTTCTTGCAGCTTCAAGTTCGGGAACAAAGGCGTTTATCTGTTGTTTTGCTTCTGGAGATTCTTTTATTATTTCGTTAAAATAGCTTGCTTCTTGTGCACTTAAAAAACTAAATACTGAAGGTACTAACCAAAAAATTAATGCTAAACCGCCTGTTAAACCAAAAGATATATATAAAGCGTACATATTTTTTGTAACAACTTTTTTGTTTTTCACTATTTCGCTTATTGCCATAAAAGCAAGCATTGGCACTGTTACACTTGCAATTACAAGTGTCATGGAAACTGTTCTAAATTTATTATAAAAAGGAACATAGTTGAAAAATAGATTTGTTAGTGGTTCAAAATTTTGCCCCCACGACAGTAATATTGAAATTATTGTGCCTGCAAGTAACCACCATTTTAATTTGCTCTCCACAACAAACAAACCGAGTATAAAAAAGAACATTACTATTGCTCCAAAATATACTGGACCAGATGTAAACGGCTGGTCTCCCCAGTATTGACTTTGCCGAGCGATAGCTTCTTTGTATTTTCCACCAATTTTTACCATTAGCTCACTATTTTTTCCAATGTATCCAGAAGAACCACCTTTTGCGTTTGGTATCAGCATTGTCCAAGTTTCGCTTTTTCCGTAACTCCATGCGAGTGCGTAATCCTTGTTAAGTCCAGATTCTTTTTTGTCTGCATCGTTTCCTATGTATTTATCTCCTCTAATACTGTATTTTGCTACTTCGTAATACTCGTTTAGCATCATCATGTTTGGTAATAAAGCAAAAATTACAGCAATAGTTATTATAGCCATAGATTTTCCAAAAACAGGAAATGATTTATTAATAATAGCCATAATTAATTGATAAACAAATAGAAACCCAATTAATATTCCAGTGTAATACACAATTTGAACATGCGATGTAGATATTTGAACTCCCAAAGCGAGGGTTGATAGTATTGCTCCAATTATATATTTTTTCTTAAAAATTAAAATAAAACCAGCCACAACGGGAGCCATGTATGCTATTGCATAACACTTAGTTATATGACCAGCGAGAATTATTATTATATTGTAGGACGACAAGCCAAAAGATAGAGCCCCTACAAGACTCAACCATTTGTTAATGTCTAACGAAATTAATAAAATATAAAAACCGAGAAGGTAAATAAATAATATTGAGGCAGTTGTATAATCAAGATTTAAACGCAAAGCTCTTCTTATTGGAGTAAAAAGACTATATCGTTTTCCGCCTTTTACTTGATAGGAGGGCATACCACCAAAAATTGAATTTGTCCAAAGAATGGTTTCACCTGTTTCTTTTTCGTATTTAATTACCTCTTGTGCAATTCCTTTACTATGGTTGTAATCCATCTGACTAAGTACTTTACCCTCTAAAACAGGATAAAAATATACTAAACTTACAAACACAAACAAAAAAACTATTAACAGATGTTGAAGATATGTTTGCAGATTCTTTTTTAAATTTGGATAATTTGAGAAAATATTCATAATATTAATTTATATGTTTTAAGTTAAAAATAATTGTCAAAAATATAGTATTTTTTTTCTTTTACAAAATTTGTTAATTATTACATTTTTATAAATATAAAATTTCTTGGAATTTCACACATCAAAACATCTTTTAATACCTGTATATCAAGCTAATAAAAAACTCATTAATTATTTATATTAAATAAAAAAATATTTTAAATTATTAAAATTAAATTTTTATTTAAAAAAGGTGTTTTTTTACTGATGTCATGTTTAAATAGCCTTTTTGAAGCTATAGAATTAAAGTTTACTTCTGTAAATGAGTGTTTTATAATTTCAAAATTAAAGAAAAAATAGATATTTGTGAAAAAAGAATTTACAAATAACTGTATTTTAAGGTGTAAACCAATTCCTAATTCTTAATTGCTAATTGACATTAACACCTTGTCAGTTTGAAACTGTTAATTGTAAGTATATGAATGTAAGTCGTATTAATTTGAATAAAAATAGTGTTTTTAAGAATTATTTTATTTATATTAGCAATTCATAAATTAATACAAACTATTAAAAATTAGAAAAATGAAGAAAAATATTATTATTATTTGCTTAATTGCAATATTTATGGTTTCTCAAATTTTAGTTGCTTATTCGCAACAAGATGATGCTACATGGTATCAATTTAGAGGCAACGAAAGAAATGGAACTTCTCCCGAAACAGGATTGTTGAAAAAATGGTCAAAAAGTGGACCAGACTTATTGTGGAAGAAAGACTTAGGCTCAGGTTTTTCAGAAATCATTATTTCAGACAACGTTTTTTATACCATGATTAGCGATAAATCTGAGGAGAAAACTGGTTCTGAATACATGGCAGCCTTTGATGCAAAATCAGGAACCGAATTTTGGAGAACAAAAGTTGATTCAATATTTATTGATGTGGACGATTGGGGTAATGGACCTCGTTCTACTCCTACTTATGACAAAGAAAACATCTATTGTTTAAGTAGTTTTGGTAAGTTATATTCAATTTCACGAAAAAATGGAAAAATTAATTGGACAGTTGATTTTGTTGCAGAATTTAATAGTGTAGTTCCTCGTTGGGGATTTTCTACCTCTCCAATGTTGATAAACAATACACTCATAATGGAAGTTGGAGGAGCAGATTCAAAAGCTTTTATGGCTTTTGACCCAAAAAATGGTAAAGTAATTTGGGAAAAAGCAAACGGAAACTCAACCTACAGTTCTCCTGTGTTGTTTACTATTGAAAATGAAGCACAAATACTTTTTGCAAATTCGGGTTTCCTGCATTCGTTTAACACAAAAGGAGATACGCTTTGGACTTACAAACTGCCACTGCGAACTCCAACTGCGGCTCCTGTTTTAATTGACAATAACAAAATTTTTCTTTCTGCACTTGGAGCAGTTGGTTTTGTTATTATTGAAATAAAAGACAATAAAGCAACGGAAGTTTTACAAGGTAGTACTATGAAAAACGATTATAGTTCGAGTTGTTATTTTGATGGTTACATATATGGTTTTAACACAGCTACTTTACAATGTATTTCGCCAGAAACAGGAGAGAAATTATGGACTAAAAGAGGTTTTGGTAAAGGTTGCTTAATTCTTATTGATGGTAAATTACTTGTGCTTTCTGACCAAGGTAAATTAGTGCTTGTGGAGGCAACTCCAGATGCTTATAATGAAATAAGTATTTTTCAAGCTGTTGAAGGAAAATCGTGGACGGCACCATCTTTTAATAAAGGAAGAATATTTATTAGAAACCTAACAGAAATGGCATGTTATAAACTAAATTAAGAATTAGGAATTAAGAATTGGTTTACACCTTAAAATTCAATTATTTAGTTTAGGAAAGTACACTAAAAAATAATGACTGCAAATCTGAAATTATTTTAACAATTAATTAACTATTTTAAAACAAACAAAATGAAAACATCAAAAATAAAAATATTAATATTAATCTTCATATTTAGTTCTCCTATTTTGCTTTTGGCACAAGATGTGGATAAAATTATTAGCAAACATATTAAAGCTCACGGTGGTGAAAAAAATTGGAGTGCTGTAAATTCAATGAAAATAACTGGCGAATTTACCGCTTTTAGTGTTGTCGAAGATTTTACTTTTATTAAAACAAAAACAAATTATTATGCCGAGCAATATTTGGGACAGCATAAAGTAACCGAAGCTTTTAATGGAGAAACAGGTTGGACAATAGACCCTTGGCAAGAAATAGAATATGCAAGAAAAATAAATGCAAGTGAAGAAAATGTTTTTTTGCAAAAAAACGAATTTTGTACTCCTTTTTTCTACTATAAAAAAAAAGGACACATTGTAGAATATGTTGGAAAAGAAAAAGTTGATGGCATAGAAGTTTATATTTTAAAACTTACAAGAGCAAACGAAAATGTGGAAACTTGGTATTTGAACGCCAAAACATATCTTGAATATAAATGTGAATCAATGTGGATAGATTTTGCTTGGGCAAGTCCAGCAGAAACATATTTTGAAGACTTTCAGAAAGTTGATGGTATTATTATTCCGTTTTATGTAGAAAGAATTTTTAGTCAACGAAATAGGATTGTTAAAATTAAAAATGTAGAAATTAACCCAACTATAGATCAATCGATATTTGAGATGCCAAAAACGGAGGAAATACTAAAATTGGAATCGTTTGTAGGAGAATGGAATGTTGCGGTAGAACTTTGGACAAGAAGAGGAACTTGGTATCCTATTGATAATACTACTTCAAATTTTGAATTTGCCGGAACAAACATGATTCAAGAAAATATTAGTTATGAAAGAATGTTTCCGATATCAATAATCTCAAATATGACATACGACTCAAAAACAAAAAGATATAGAACATCAATATTTAACGATTTCAATTCCTCTATAAGTATTTTGGAGGGAGATTTTAGCGAAGACTCATTTATACTTGATGACATAAAAATCAGTTTTGGAGACGAAAATGATGATGAGAGAGTTTTTACTCAACTTAGTTTTACAAACATTGAAAAAGATGCTTTTATTATGGAATTTAAAACATCTACTGATAATGGAACTACATGGCAACCAAGAGATAGATTTAGTTATACTCGAAAATAAAAATTAGGAATTAGGAATTGGTTTACACCTTAAAATATAATTTTTCTTAAATTATTTGTAATACTTTATTTTTTCAACTTAATTCCTAATTTCTAATTCTTAATTCTTTAATCTGTTGGTTTGTAATCACATATTTGTATCATTGAACCATTGAATAATTGTATCATTCCTTATCTGTTATTTTAAAAAATAGTTTATTTCAATATTTTATTTTTATTCATGAAAATAAAATTATAATATTGCAAACTATTTTAATAACAAAAAATTAAGAATATGCAGTGGTTTGAAGCCTTTATACTTGGTATAATACAAGGATTAACAGAGTTTTTACCTGTTAGTAGTAGTGGACATTTAGAAATAGGAAAGGTAATATTAGGAATGGAAACAACTGAAAATATAACATTTACAGTTGTAGTACATGGAGCAACAGTTTTAAGTACAATTGTAATATTTAGAAATGATATTTGGTTGTTGATTAAAGCATTGTTTAAATTTGAATGGAACGACGACACAAAATATATAGTCAAATTGCTACTGTCAGCCATACCCGTAGCTTTTCTTGGTTTTTTGTTCAAAGAGCAAATTGAAGCTCTCTTTACAGGAAACTTGCTCCTTGTTGGTTCTATGTTAATAATAACCTCACTTTTACTCGGTTTTACTTCTTTTGTCAAAAACAAAAATAAAAGCATTCCGTTTCTTGATGCTATAATAATTGGAGTAGCTCAGGCTTTTGCTGTTATGCCAGGTATTTCTCGTTCGGGAGCCACCATTGCAACTGGTATTTTGCTTGGAAACAACAAGGAAAAAACTGCTAAGTTTTCATTTCTAATGGTTTTATTACCAATAATTGGAGCTAACTTAAAAGATTTAATAAGCGGTAATATGACAACAGAATCAATATCTGCACTGCCATTAATCATTGGATTTGTAGTTGCTTTTTTATCTGGTTTACTTGCCTGTAAGTTAATGCTCGAAATTGTAAAACGTAGTAAATTAATCTATTTTGCAATTTATTGTTTGGTTGTAGGAATTGTAGCAATTATATTTGTTATGATAAAATAAACTAATTACCCATACAAAAGTTTTTACACATTTGTATTATTTTAATCTATTTGGTTTGTAATCATATAATTGTATTATTGAACCATTGAATAATTGTATGATTCCTTATAACGCCGTAAACGGTATATGAATTAACAATCCCTATAAAACAGTGCTTCTTTGATTATCAGTCAGTTACAAAACGGGATAAGTTAGCTAAAATTTCCCATTTTATTGCTTCAATTTGTTTTTTATGATGAGTACATTTTGGATTTGGACAAAATATATTAATATTTTTTTTTCGTGCATATGAAATAAATTTTAAATATCTTTGTAAATGAGCATTTTAATATTTCAAATACAACGAATAAATTGATACTCGTGAAAAATACCCTAATTTTTTATTTATTAAAATATTTTCTTTTGAAATAAAAAGCCAAGTTAACCAAAGCAATCATTACAGGAACCTCAACTAAGGGACCTACAACAGCCGCCAAAGCTTCACCAGAGTGCATTCCAAAAATTGCAATTGCAACAGCAATAGCGAGTTCAAAATTATTACTTGCTGCTGTGAATGATAAAGTAACAGATTGTCCATAATTTGCTCCAATTTTTTTGCTCATAAAAAACGAAAGCACAAACATAACGAGAAAGTATATCAACAAAGGAATTGCAATTAAAACTACATCAAGTGGAATTTTTACAATATACTCTCCTTTTAACGAAAACATTACAAATATTGTAAATAATAATGCAATTAATGTTATTGGACTAATTTTAGGAATAAATTTAGTATGATACCAACGTTTATCTTTTACTCTAATAAGTATAAAACGAGTTAAAAAACCAGCTAAGAAAGGTATTCCGAGATATATAAATACACTTTTGGCTATTTGTAGAATAGTAATATTTTGAACAGCATCGTTTGTGGGAACTCCAAACCAAGCGGGCAAAACAGCAATAAATAAATAGGCATATACCGAAAATAATAGTACTTGAAAAATACTGTTGAATGCTACCAAACCAGCAGCATATTGATTGTCCCCTTTTGCTAAATCGTTCCAAACTATTACCATAGCAATACAACGAGCCAAGCCAATCATAATAATTCCATACATGTATGGAAGGTTGGAATTGTTTTCTCCTGGAAATAATTTGAAAAACAGTATTGCAAGAGCAAACATAAGAACGGGTCCAATAATCCAATTTTGAATTAATGATAATCCTAATATTTTGTAATTTTTGAAAACATCGCCAAGTTCTTCATATTTTACTTTGGCAAGTGGAGGGTACATCATTAATATCAATCCAATTGCTAATGGAATATTGGTTGTACTTTCTGGCGAAAATTTTAAACTTTCCCAAAAGGTAGCAATAACAGGAAACAAGTAACCCAAAAAAACGCCTATGAACATTGCAAGAAAAATCCATAAGGTTAAATATCTGTCTAAAAATTTTAATCTTTTTTTTGAAGGCATATTTTTATTTAATAATATAAGTCTTGTAAAAAGTGTATTATCGTAGCAAAGAACTACAATAATTTTTCACAAAAGAAATAAATATTATTAAATAAAAAAATAATAATTTGGTATTTTCAAGAATTTCAAAAAATCTACAATTTTGCTTTTTTATTTTTTTCTGCAATTGCTTTTACTTCTACATAAAATTCCTCACGTTCTTCATAAGTGTTCCAAACTATAAGTTCTTTAATACGTTCAATTTGTTTTTCTTTGTTTACATCTCTAAGATTATTTGCAGTACTTGTAAAATACGAATGCCCAGTTAAAAACTTAACTTGCATTTTGTTCCAAAAATTCAAATCAGTAATTATATTGAGATATAAAAATTCGTCGAAAAGCGTATTTGATACAGGAATAAAATCGGCTCTGCCCAAATAATCAAGGTCGGAGTCGCATATAATTCTTTGTAATAGAGTTTTTGGTTGCGGAGGCAACTGAGTAGCCATTATTGTTTCACAAATTATATCAATTTGTTTTTGAGTATAATTATATTTAGGAAGCATGTCTCTCACCATTTCTGTGCCGTAGTATTCATGATTTTTATATTGAACCACATGTCCTGCATCGTGAAACAGTGCCGCCGTTTTTAGTAACAAAATAGCTTCATCACTAACCCCTTCTCCGTAACCAATTAATTCAGCTTGATTTACAACATCTATTGTGTGTTTGTAATTGTGATAATACAAATACTCAGGTAATTCTTTTTCTAATTTATCTAAAATAGTTTCCTGTAAATCTGAAAATTGTCGCAAAGCATATTTTACTTGAAATACATCGTTTGGAAACAAACCAATTTTTCTATTAACAGAATAAGCAGGTTTTAGTTTTTTTACATGATACATTTCTATCAACCCCTCGTATTTTACAGGAAGACGACCGTGCATTTTACATACAAAATACTCTGCTACAAGAACATAAGTATTTGCAGAAATATTAATTCTACCCGTATCTGCTGACGATGCCATTCGGGTTGCAGTATTTACTGTTTCTCCTTTTAAGTCATAAGATATTCTCTTTTTACCAGATGCTTGAGCTTTAACAACTCCTGTATTTATACCAATTCGTAAATCCCAAAACTCACGTCCTTTGCTGGCATATTCTTTGGCTAAAGTATTGGCATAATCAGACATTTCTAAAGTGGCCAGCACTACATCAAGAGGATTAGTGCTGTTTTTTACAGGCACGCCACCAGCACACATGTAGGTATCACCTATTGTTTTTATTTTTTGAAGTTTATATTTTTTTGCAATTTTATTAAATTCAAATATCATTTGGTCTAATTCGTCAATTACATCTTGTGTGTTTTGACCTTCCGAAATTTTCTTAAACCCTATCATATCTATAAACATGATAGTTGCCATTTTAAATCGCAATTTCTTCTGTCCAATCTTTGTTTTAACTCCTTTTGGAATTAAATCAGGAGGAAGAGCTGCCAGAAAATTTTCCATTTTTTCAATCTTTTTGGTAAGCTTGTCTTTATTCTTCGTAAGTTTGCTTATTTGTTCTGTAAGCTCCTTATTCTCTTTCATTAATTTATTAACTTGATATATTAATTTTTTATCAGACATTATATTTTTTTTGGAAAGAAGGTTATTATTTCTTAATTTTACCGCAAATTTAACCATTCATATAAAAAAGGTTAAAAACAATTTACAAATAAACAAATTTTATACCATATTATGAAATCTTTTTTAAACGATTATTCAATTTGGCTTACCGAAAATGAAAATCCTGTTTTACAAAATGTAAGAAGAGAAACTAATTTAAAGGTTCTTATGCCACGAATGTTATCTGGTCATTTTCAGGGTGTTTTGCTTGAAATGATAAGCAAAATGATTAAGCCAAAAAGTATTTTGGAGTTAGGAACATTTACTGGCTACTCTGCTATTTGTCTTGCTAAAGGTTTGAGTAGTAATGGTAAATTACATACTATTGAATTTAACGATGAGCTGGAAATTTTCATTAAAAAAAACATAAAAAAATCTGGTTTAGAGAACAAAATTAAATATTATATTGGAGATGCTTTAGAAATAATTCCTGATTTTACTTTCCAATTTGACTTAGTTTTTATAGATGCAGACAAGCGTTCTTATTTAAAATATTATTATGCTGTTTTTGATAAAGTAGCTCCCAACGGATTTATTATTGTTGATAATGTATTTTGGGATGGAAAGGTTTTGGAGGAAATAAAAAAAAATGATTTATATACAAAAGGAGTAGTTGAATTTAATAATTTTATAAAAAATGACGACAGAGTAGAAAAAATTACTTTACCAATTCGTGATGGATTAATGATTTTGAGAAAAAAATAGGTGTTTTTTTAAAAATAATGTAACCCCAAGCTATAGCTTGATAAAACGTAGAATAGTTAAAGACTCGTCATGTAAATTACTTGATTCGTAGCCTATTCGCTGATTCTCCAAGCTGGAGCTTGGAGTTACATTTTTATAACAAAATTACAAGTCCAAAAACTTTAGTTATTAAAGCTAAAAGAACATTTCAATGTATTATCAAAAGAAGATATTATTTTATGTTCTTCTGACATATTAGAATCTACTTTTGGTAAATACAAGAACAGAGTAAGCGAAAATAAAATGGCTTCGGTAACAGGTTTAATGTTAATGATTGTTGCTTTTTCATGTAATTTAACAGAAGAAAAAATAAAAGAAAGTCTGGAAAATGTTAAAATATCCGACATGAAAAAGTGGGAGAAAGAAAAAATAGGTTTAAGCCTACATAAAGAACTAATGATATTATTATCAGGATAAAACAAAAAATGGAATCAACTTTTTTTGATAAAATAGCGAATTTTTAACACCTTACCCCACTGCAGGGCTGTTGCATGCTTATATAAAATTAACTTTCAATATTCAATACTGAATTTTCAATGTTCATTTTATTTGTTTTTTACTTGAATATTGAAAATTCTATATTGAATATTGAATATTTTTTTCATAGAATTATAAATTATTATTATTAAAAAATAGCATGCAACAGCCCTGTATCCCACTGGGATGCGTTTACTCAAATTTATATATTTCTATCAATATATTTTGTACTTCTGGTGTCGTATTTTTTATTTTTAGTTTTTAACACATCTAAAACCATAAGTTTTGTGTTTTGCATCTGGTGCATCAAAATTTCTAAAAAATACTTGATTTTTTTCAGAAGTAGAAGTGTAACCACCGCCACGTAGTACTTTACTGTCAGAATCGTTTTCTACACGAGGATTTAAAAATGGAGAAAGCACATAAAAACTTTTGAAATACCAATCATCGCACCATTCCCACACATTGCCACTCATATCAAATAATCCTAATTGATTTGGTTTTTTTGTACCAACAGAATAACAATTTGCATTCTCCCTATTTTCAGACTTACAATTGGCCACTTCTTCAAAATCATTGCTACCACTATAAATGTAGTTATTATTCAAATTTCCTCCTCTTGCTGCAAATTCCCACTCTGCCTCGGTAGGTAATCGTTTGCCTAACGATTTTGCATAAGCATCAGCACCATACCAACTAACCTCAACTACTGGATAATCTTCAAAACCACTTTCAATAAAAAAATACAATCCTGTATATTTAATTTTTGAATTTTCATCAGAATAATCAATATATTTGTGAACTACTTTTAGGCTAACTCTTGAAAGAAACTTAAGATACTCTCTATTTGTAACTTCATATTTATCCATATAAAATTTACTAATGGAAACTACATGCTCTTCATTGTCAAGCTTGTGTGATTGATATTTTGTTCCCATAATAAATTTTCCTCCCTCAATTCCAATCATATTTTCGTACACATTATGTTTAAGTTTGCAAAATTTCACCTTTTTTTTGCATTTTTCATCGGTAGGGTTGTAATACAAAATTTTTTCATAGTAAAATTTTGCATCAAAAAAGTTTTCATTTTCATACTCATATTCAGCTCTTTGTAACAAGCTGTCGCATGTATTAGAAATTATTATCATATTATTAATTTCTTTTTTTTGCTCATCTGTAATATTTTTACTTATTTTGGCTGCAGTAAAATTGTTTATTGCTTTTGAGTAATGACCAGCGTCAAAACGTTCAATTCCAAGAGAATAGAACTTACTATAACTTGTTTCTCGTGGTGGCAGAATTATTAGAATAAATTGAATTATCAAGGAAGTATAAAATATAGTTTTCATGGTGTTTGTTTATTAAATAGAAATAATTACATGCAAAGCTCACTTTACAAAAGTACAACTATTGTTTTGATTATGCAAATTTTTTTTAAATTTTAATTTATTATTTTCAAAAAATACGCTTTTATTTGAATACAAAATACTTGTATTTATCTAACATACAATTGAATAAATTTAACAAATAAAATAAATATTTTTTTACAAATTTTAACACAAATACTGAAATGACAGAAAGAGTTAAAGATTTATGGCATCAAGAATTGATGTGGATAGGAAACGAAGAGCTTCGTGAAAAGGTAGCAAAAACGTGGGAATTGGCTTTAGAAAGAAGTGCTTTAACAGGCGATGATTTAAAAAAAATACCTTTCACTTTGCTTGCAGGACCAGATATGAAAGTTAGTTTTATGGCACACAAAGTAGCGGTGGTTCATATTGCTTTGGAAAGTGGGAAGAAAATGAATCATTTTTTTAAAGAAGACTTACCTGTTGATATGGACACATTAATTGCAGGAGCAATTCTTGCTGATGTAGGAAAACTTTTGGAATATGAACTTGACGAAAATGGGAAATCTTTTCAAGGAAATTATGGAAAATATTTAAGACATCCGTTTTCAGGAGTATCAATTGCCGAAGAGTGTGGAGTGCCACCAGAGGTTTGTCATATTATTGCTACTCACGCAGGTGAAGGTAATATGGTAAAAAGAACAACAGAGGCGTATATTGTACATCATGCAGATTTTATGACCTTTCTTCCTTTCAAAACAAGGTTACAAGTTTGAAAACTTGGCATGTTTCACAAATGTAACGTTTAGGCATATTAAAATAAATAATTGACAAGTTTAATTGGAGTTATTTTTGTTTTTAACAGTTCAATAAATATAATAATATAAAGTTATTTGTATGTTTATTGAAGAAAATAAAATTAAAAAAGAACAATTTTAAATCTTTAATAATTTGTTTTAATATGCCTTATGGAACTTGAAATTTTAGAATTTACCTTTATAAATGTGCGTTTTATAATTTCTAATGTAATGTAAAGATTTACTGTTGATAAACATGCAAAAACTCCCTATTTCAAACAATAAAACCACCACCTACAACATCTTTATCTTGATAAAACACAGCAGATTGACCTGGTGTTATGCTTGACACATTCTCGTAGAACTCTACTTTCACTAAACCATTTTCTTTTTTTATCCTGCTTAATACCGATTCACTTCTATATCTTATTTTTGTATATACTTCTAATTCATTATCAATGTTTTCGTATTTTATTAAATTAAAATTTCTAACAAACATTTCTTTTTTATACAATTCTTCTCTCGGTCCAAGTACAACAGTATTAGTTTTTGAATCAATTTTTTGAACATAAAGTGGGTATCCCACAGCAATTTCTAAGCCTTTGCGTTGACCAATTGTATAAAATGGATAACCTTTGTGTTGTCCTAATATTTTTCCAGAACTGTCAACAAAATTTCCTCCTTTTAATTTTTGTTCTAAATCGGGTAATCTTTCTTTTAGGAAATCACGATAATCACCTTTTTGTACAAAACAAATTTCCTGACTTTCTTTTTTTTGTGCGAGCAGTTTAAAACCATGATTTTTAGCAATTTCTCTAACTTCATCTTTTGTAAAATCACCAAGCGGGAATAAAGTTCTCGACAAATGTTTTTGGCTTAATCCCCACAGAAAATAAGATTGATCCTTATTGCTATCCAATCCTTTCTGAAGTATATATCTTTCATCTTTTTTAATTATTTGAGAGTAATGTCCAGTTGCTATGTAAGCACAATTTAATTCGTTTGCCTTATTAATTACAGCGTCCCATTTAAAAAAAGGATTACAAACAACGCATGGATTTGGAGTTCTACCGTTTAAATACTCATCAACAAAATTTTTAATTACATGATTATTAAATTGTTCTCTCACATCTAAGGTATAATGTTCAAAGCCCAATTTTTTACAAAAATCTTTTGCTTCATAAAGAGCCTCTACACTACAACAGCCAGTTTTTTTTGACATGCAACTATCTGTTATATAATCCCAAGTACGCAAAGTTAAGCCCACAAGCTCATAGCCTTGCTCTTTCAAAAGTATTGCAGATATTGAACTATCAATACCGCCACTCATGCCAATTAAAACTCTTTTATTTTCCATGTTTTAATATTTATATTAATTCTACTTTACAAAGTTAAAATAGGTTTCATTTTGTTGGTAACCAGAATAAAATCAGGCATATTGGACTTGTAGCCAGTTGATATTTTTTTTAAAGTAATCACGAGCTAAACACGTGACAACTGGGTTTGGATATGAGCTACAAGCTCGCACCAGCAAGGAGTAAACCTATTCCTGATTGCCGTTTACGGTGTTATACAATTTGTGCAAATATCAATTTGTTTTCTGTTTTTTAAAACAATATTTGCAAATTCATTAAATTTATTATTGTTTGATAATTCAAGGATAGAATTTTTATTAACATTTCCAAAACTATATTTAGCATCTTTATCAAAACAACAAGCTAACATTTCACCATCTATTGTTATCACGGTAGAGTTCCACAAACGGTAACAATTGTTTTTTAGTTTATTTTTAAGTATGTATTTGTCGCCTTGTTTTTTATATCTACTATATTTATTATTTTGGGGAATAAATTTACTTCCATTTTTGTAATCATAAATTTGTGCGGTTTTTAACTTTGTACTATCTACTTTTAATTTTTTTCCTAACAACAAAAAATCGTCTTTTTGATGTTCGTTTGTTCCAAGCACCAAAAACTGAAGCTCTATAAAAGGAGTTTTACTATTTAATTGGTTTTTAACACTTACCAAGTTTTTTATTCCTGTTATTACTTTATCTAATTTCCCAGTAACTCTGTATTGCTCATATACTTGCTGTGTAGTTCCGTCTACAGAAATAATTAATTTATCAAGCCCGCTTTTTATTATTTCATACGAATTGTTGAGACTCAAAAAAAGTCCATTTGTTGAAGTAGCTGTATAAATATTTTTTTTTGACGCATAATTTATTAATTCAAAAATTTGTTTATTTATAAACGGTTCGCCCTGAAAATACAAAAATAAGTTTAATAAATACGGATAAGTTTCATCTATAATTTGAGTATAAGTATTTATAGAAATATGTCCCTTGTTTCTATTTAAGCTACCATTTCCACTTGGACATTCAGGACATTTTAGGTTACAAATATTTGTAGGTTCAATAGATAAAGAATACGGAAGCCCCCAACGAAAACTTTTTCTTAATAATAAAGAAAAAAAATAAGAAACTTGAATTTTTACAAAGTTAATAATTTTTGTAAATGAAATTTTATTTAATATATTAAAATACAAGATGTAATTATTTTTAATTTACACTAAAGTGAATTAGGTTTTCGGATTTTTTCAGTAGCCCCATCCTTTAGGTCGGGGATACGTAAAATAAAACAAATGAGGACTTTAGTCCTTTACTAAAACAATATATAATATCCGAAAACCTTATTCACTTTAGTATAATACTGAAAAGTCGGGAAAACTTTTCTTGTGACAATTAACTATATGATTTTCAAT
>JAOZTW010000296.1 GCA_029938985.1 Bacteroidales bacterium
TTTTTGTAATACCACTTGTAAAATGCTTACAGTATGCTAATTAAGTGTTTTTTATGAAAACTTAATATGTTGATTATCTATGTGTTATGTTTTTATTTAAAAACTACAACTATCTAATAATCTGACAATTATGAAGGCAAAAACTTTAGTAAATTAGTTTTGCGAAACTATAATTTTGTCCATTCCATTGTTTTCCAAAAAATATATTTTGAGGCTTCTATTACAATAGTGTTTTTTTTATTCTCTTTAATTGTCAAGTTAAAATACATACCTTTTTCAGCACCATACATACTACCATTTACCCATTGCTTGTCTTCATAATCGTATTCTAAATTTTTAATAATTACCTTACCAAGTAATTTGTCATTACGATTTGCTTCTTCTGGATTATTTATATCTTTTGTTTGTCCATCTTCAAATCCGTTTAATCCAATTATTTTACCAAAATATTTATTGTTCGTTTTATAAATTTCAATATCTAAATTATTAGGCAAATGATATTTTCCTACTATAATATCTGGCGATTGTGCAAACGAAACTGCACTTATCAAAAATAATAATTGCAGAAGTATTAATGTTTTTTTCATAACTCTTTTTTTTAAAAATTTATTAAATGGTTCAATGGTACAATGGTACAATGGTTCAATTATATGATTAGAAATCAATTGATTAAAAAAGCACAACTATGTAAAAAACTTTTGTATGGGTATATATTTAATCTATTGGTATGTAGTTATATAATTGTATCATTGAACCATTGTATCATTGTTTTTTTCACATACCTCTTGTCATCATTCGCTCGGTAAATTTTGATGCGGGAATATTTGTGTTTATTTTTACACCACTCAATACAATGCTTGTTTTATGATTTTTTTGCACGTTTTTCATTTCCGAATTTGTAACTACATAAAAACCAGATACTTTTTGAACTTTTTTAATTGTAAGAATTTTCAAAAGCTCGTCATCTTCATCGTAAAATTCTTTTTTTACTCCAACATAAGTTGATTTATCTATCCAAGTGATAGTTTTTGAATACATATAATCATCATCTTTTGATACACTTTTGACAACATAACATGATTTGCCATTTACCAATTCCGTTTTCAACAGTTTGTGGTTATCTGCGTCTATTTTCCTGTCGCCAAGATCGTCGTAGGTAAAATCTGAACCCATAAAATAATCACTTTTACTGTCGCTTGATATTCGTTTGGTTTTTTTAAGTGCAGGTAAATAAATCCATTGATCATCAGATTTATTGTTATCGTAACTCCAACTCATAAACGAGGTATTTTTCACGTCTGCTGGCGATTGAAAAAACATTATACTTTTTTCAACATTACCAAAATCTTTTGAAAATTGTGTTATTTCCCTTACTCTTGTTTGTCCTCGGCTGTTGGTCAGGGTCATGGTTAGTTGCGATGTTTGGTCTTCTCCTGTGGCACGATTATAGGTTTTCTCTATTATCTGCGTTCCTGTTAATTGAGCATTTGCTCCAAAACTAATTGCTATTAATAATGCAATTGATACTGTTTTAATCATGAAATTTTTCATACTTTTTTAATTTTTAAATGTGAATAAATGATACATTGAACCATTGTATCATTGTTTTTTGAAATATAAATTACCTGAATATAAGATAACTAACATAACTGTAAGTGTTCCAATAAAACTGGTAAACATATTGAGCGATACTAATGCCCCAAGTGCTCTGTTTGGTGGAAATACCGAAAATAAAAGAACCATAAAGCCCGCAATAACAACAACTGCGTTAAATAAAATTGCTCTGCCCGAATGTGCCATAGTTTTTTTTGCAGTCAGTATTATATTTCCTGTTTCTAAAGCGTTTTTCTTGTATTGTTCAATAAAATGAACTGCATAATCAATACCTATACCTACAGCAATACTTGATAATAAAGCTGTTGTAGTGCTTAATGGAATATTTAGAAATCCCATTGTTCCAAAACTTATTAAAGCTGTTATAATTATTGGAACTGCTCCAATTAATCCTATTTTGATATTTTTAAACATAATAGACAACAGAATTACAACAATTATTAATGATAAAATCAGGCTTAAAATTTGACCTTCAAGAATTAAATCACTAAAAACAAGCCCCTTATAACCACTTCCAGCATATTTTGCTACTATTCCATGCTTTTTAAAATCATCTTCAAAAGTTTCAATAATATCAATTGTTGAATTTATTGCTTTTGAGTTATCACTTTTTAGTTGAAAAGTAACGTTTATTTTTTGATAATCATAATCTACCACTTTATTCAAATTTTCGGGATCGCCCGACATTTCATAAAGCAACAAATATTGAGCTACCATTTCATTTGTTTCTGGAATAACATTAAACTCTTCTTTATCAGCATTCATAACCTTATTCATTCTTGTAATATAATCGGTAAGGGAAAATGAATTACCTACAATTTGAAGGTCGTTTTCTATCTTGTTTTGCATTTTATTTACAAGTTTTAAAACTTCCGGTTTTTTAAAGGCATTTTTATTATTGCCGGCATCAAGAATTAAATTTAGCTGCGTTGTTCCGCCGAAATTTTGATTAATAAATTTGTCTGTCAAAACAATATCGCTGTCTTTTTCAAATTTGTCTAAGAAACTTGAATTTATCCAAACCTTTTGTAAGCCAATTACAGAAGCAACTATTATTAAAGCCGTTGCTATAATTGAAATACTTCTTCGTTTTATAATTGTGGCGGCAAAACGGTGTGCAAATCCTTGTTGTTCAATATTCTCTTTTTTAATTTTCTTTACTTTCGGTAAACCAAAAATCATTATTCCTGCTGGTATTAGTGTTAACGAAAATACCATTGCCGCAAGCACTCCAAGTGCCGTGAAAATGCCAAAATATTTTATCGGGTAAACTTCCGAAGTAAGCAAAGAAACAAAACCTACGGCAGTTGTTATTGAAGTCATTACTACTGGTTTCCACATATTTTTTATCATATCAACGGAAGCTTCTTTTTTTGTTGCATTCGGTTTTTTTTGCAAAAATAATTGCAAATGACTGTAAAGATGTATTCCATCGGCAACACCAATAGCAATAAGCATTACTGGTATCATTGTAGAAACTGCATAAATAGGAACATTAAATAAAGCCATTGCTCCAAAAGCCCATAAAGTACTGAAAAAGACCACTGCCATTGTTAGTATTGTGCTTTTTATACTTCTAAGCATAACAAACAAAACCAAAGCAATAACGAGTAATACAATAGGCACCATGCGTTTCATATCGGCCGGACCGAGCAATGCCATCGTTCCTTCTACAATTGGGCGACCTGCTACATGAATTTTTATGTTGTCGGTTTCAAAAGAAGCCGTGAGTTCAAGTATTTCATTATAAAACTCTTGCGAAAAAATATCGTCTTTAATTTCTGCAACAATTATGGTTACTTTTTCATTTTTGGAGACAAGTCGTCCGTAAACCATTTCATTGCTTTTTACATTTTGCTGTAAAGCTTCTATTTTTTCTTCCGATTTTGGGACACGTTTAAAAAAACGTTTTACGTCCATTCCTACATCATCGCCTACAATATTATCGGCAGTATATAAAGAAGTTACGTCTGCTTTTTCTATTTCATCTAATTTTTGTAAGCTTTTAGTAAGTTGTTTTAAGGTGTCGAGAGTTTCGGAATTATATATCCCGTTTTGATTTTCAATTGCCACAATAATTCCATCATTTATGTCGAACCAATCCTCGGCTTTGTCGCTGTAAACAAAGGCTGGGTGGTCTTGTGGCATATACTTATCAAGATCTGTTTCCATTCTCGAATTTTGCTTCATCAAATAAAATAAACCAGCACTTATAACTATTGTTATTACAAATGTTAGCCAAGGTAATTTTAATAGTTTTTTTAATAAATTTTCCATTTTAATAAATTTTTAATGTTTGTAAATACTAACTAACCAAAAAGTCCAAAAAAAAGCTTTTAGCTCTTATAGACAATTGAGGTCTTATTTGTTTTTGCACCAACGGTGCAATATATTGATAGAAATATATAAAATCTATTAAACGCACCCCAGCGGGCAGGGCTGTTGCATGCTATTTTTTAATAATAAAAATTTATAATTCTATGAAAAAAATATTCAATATTCAATATAGAATTTTCAATATTCAAGTAAAAAACAAATAAAATGAACATTGAAAATTAAGTATTGAATATTGAAAGTTAATTTTATATAAGCATGCAACAGCCCTGCCACAGCGAGGTGCAATAAAAATCACATCTTTTTATTAGCAGATTATAGCACCTCGCTGGGGTGTAATATCCATATTATCAATTAATTCTATCGTTGTTTTGCACAACTGTTGCAATAAAATAGATAAAAATATCTACTGTTTGAAAAAGTTATTTATTTATTAAAATAAATAGCCCTTGATTATCTATATGAGCTTTGGGTAATTTTGCTTACCGTTTATTTTTCTAAGGTTGTTTTGAGTCCCAAAAATAAATTTTGCCCTTCATTTTTCAAATCAAAATTACAGTTACTTTTTTCCCATTTTTTTACAAGTAATCTTAAAGCTCCCATAATCATTAATACTATATACTGAATTTGAATATCAGCACGAATTTCATTATTTTTTTGTCCTTCTTTAATTATTTCAACAAACATTGCGTTGTTCATATTCATTATTTCGTGAATTTTATCGGATAATTGTTTTTCGTTGTTAAATATTTCATCTGAAAAAATAACAGATACGAGTGAGGGATTTTCTGTAAATTTAGTCAATAATGTTTCGAAAACCATATTTATTTTTTCAAAAGAGTTTGCAGTAGAAGCAAGAATATTTTTGGATATTTCTTTTTTGAAATTTTGAAATTGGTCAAGCATTGTAAGTAAAATTTCTGTCTTACTTTTAAAATGCCGATATATTGCTGGTTCTGAAATTCCTATCGCTTTTGATAAATTTTTGATAGTAAAACCTTGTATTCCTTTATCTGCAATAATTTTTACAGTAGTTTGTATAATTTCAATTTGTCGTTCTGAAAGCATTTTTTGTAGTGTTAGTTAGTATTCACTCGCAAAATAACAACATTTATTTTTACTGTGCAAATTTTTTGTTATTTTTTTTTGAAAAAGGTGAAAAAAACTTTTCTTTTATTTTATAAGGCGTTTTAAAACAGATAATTAATCAATTTAGGCGAGTTTATTTTTAAATAAATCTGAAAAGTTGGGAAAACTTTTTTGCGATACTTATCTATTCTATTTTCATAGCAATAAGCAATTTTATTGATTTTTATTAATCAGTTTTTAATATTTAGACAAGCAGTTTTTCCAACTATTCTGTATATTACTGAAAAGTTTTCCCGACTTTTCAGAATAAATATATTTGGAATGTTTTGTTGAAGAAGATAAAATTCGGCTACCCAAGTAACATTGGATTTTATAATAATAAATTGTCTGCTTTGTCAATGGGATTTTTTTTCTAACTTTAGGTGGGTAGCCTGATTTTTCACGAACAGAGATAAACAGAAACAAATTGTATAGCAACATTATCCACAGCAAGCCATGAAAAACTCCTTGTTCTAGGTTTGTTATTCTATCCAGATTACTATCCGATTTTATATCTGCAATTGTAATTAACTCATGATTAATATAGTTTACATTAGAACACGTTTTTGCATATATAGTTTTAGTTTCTCCAGCGTTTAGTTTTAATGAAACTCGTTCATGTCTTCCTTGTGAATATTCTTTTTGAGAGGCAGGAATAAAATAACCAGTTTTTTTAAACTCTATTTTTCCAAACGAATCTACTAAAAAAATATCTAAATAAGAAATCTGCTCAAAACCTAATATCCAAATACCACTTTCGTTTGAAGTATTTTTAATTTTAAATTTAAACCAATAATTTATATTTCGCAAAAATTGTCCTTCTTGTTCTGCATACAGGGTTTGTTCATGAAAAAAATAAGCCTTAATTAAGTCGCTGTTTTTCTTTAAATTAATAATTTATTTTTTTGTTGAACAAAAACGAATAATCAAACATCGTCAATTATAATGATTTGAAATTAAGCCTTTTATATTCTGATTTTATTTTTCATGAACAAACCCTGGTTCTGCATACGGATAAAAATCATTTAAATGATTAGAAATAAGCTGTTCAAAATTTATAGAATTTGAGCTGTCTTTATATATTTCGATAAATTCTTTTTTAATTATAACTGTTTTTTGTTCTGTTTGAGTTAACAAAACTTTTTGATTTTGAGCCAATAAATTTAGACTAAAAAAATTAATGTAATAGATAAAGAAAGTGTTTTAATAACTAAAGTTTTTGCTTTCATAATAATATAATTATCAAATAGTTGTAATTTTACTACAAAAAGATAATATATTAAAAATCAACATATTAATAATCAATAAAAACATTTAATTGGCATAATGTCAGTATTTTACAAGTAGTATTACAAAAAATTCATTTTATGCAATTTATAAAAAAAAACTTATTTTATCAGGCTTTGTTCTTAAAAATATTATTATAAATTTGTCTATATTACTTTAATCTGCTGATTTATAGCCACATAATTGTATCATTGAACCATTGAATAATT
>JAOZTW010000297.1 GCA_029938985.1 Bacteroidales bacterium
ATATTTTTGTAAATACTTGTTAATCATACCAACACTGTTTTGTAGGGACTATCGGACTACCGTTATTCTATTCATAATTTTAATTTTAGTTTACTCATTAACATGAGTAAACCCAAACTTTAAGAATTTTCAAAGCCTTGATTTTTGAATTTTTAGGAATGCCCTTTACCTATCAATTTTGGTTTAAATCGATTTCATTTTTTTCAGCTCTTCTTTAAGGTTTGTTACCTCTGTAATATCAATTCCAAAATTTATTACTTTATAAGGTTCTTTATCAACATTTAAAATAGGTATATATGTTTCTTCGTAAATAAAATTATTTTTACCTTTTGCAAATTCAAACAATCTTTTTCTTGTTATACCCTTGTTTAGGTCGCTCCAGAATTTCTCAAACCAAAGTTTATTTTCGGTTGCTTCAATTGCAAACTCAGATTGATTTCTTCCAATTAATTCTTCTTTTGTAAAGCCCATGTGTCTTAGTCGATGGTCATCAATATTAATAATATTGCCTCGCATATCATATTGAACAATTGAAGCTGTTTTTGAAATAGCATCAATAAGTCCAGCAGTTTCTAATTCACTTAACTCAACTTCTTTTTGTGCAAACTTGAGTGCGTTCATTCTATTTTCTATTTCTGTTTCTTTCTCATCTAATATTTTTGACTGTTTTTGAGATTCTTTCAGTAGCTCTTTTGTTCTATTTGTTTTTTGTAAATTTGAAATTGACGAAGCTATACGTTCAGATACACGTTCCAAAAAACTAATTTGATATTTTTCAAATTTGTTAAACGATGCAATTTCTATTATTCCATAAACTCTTCCTTCAAAAACTAATGGTGTTATAACCAAATTTTTAGGACTTGCATCTCCAAGTCCTGAAACAACATATAGATATCCATCTGGAAGATTTGAGATATTAATAGTTTTTTGCTCTTTAACACAACGCCCTACTAATCCCTCACCTATTTCGATAATTGATTCTATTTGTTTTTTTCTATTAAAAGCAAAAGCAGAAATAAGCTCAATTTTATTATCTGTATTTAAGATATAAAAACCGCCTTGTTCGGCTTTTAAGTAAGATATTAAATATTTTAATACACGATAAGACATTTTTTCAATATCCTCGTTTTCAATTCGTAGTATTTCGTTTACTTCTGTTATCCCATTTTGAAGCCACAAAAGCATTTCACTTTCTTTTTTTCGTTTCTCTTCTTGTTCTCTTGCGTTGATTAGGTTTTTTTTCATATCAATTAAAGCCATTCCGAGTGCATCATTATCACCTTGAATATCGTATTTTACTTTAAGATTACCTTGTCCTATTTGTTTTGCAAATTTAGTTGTATTATTCAATGATACTATCAGATTATTAACTGATTGTGCCATTCGTCCAATCTCATCGTTTGAGTTGATATTTAATTTTAAATTTACATCAATATTTCCTTTTTCTAATTCATGTAGTATTTTTGTAGTTTTTTTAATTGGTTTAGATAATAATTCTGCTACAATTGTTATTATTAATGCCAGCAATATTAAACCAATTAATGTAATTAACAGTGATAATTTAAGATTTTCATAAGCATAATTTACTATCACTTTTGAGGGAACCACAAATCCTATCGCCCATGGTTTTTTTGTTTTTCCTATTTGAATAGGATAAAAAGAAATATATTGATCGTCTCCTTGATTGTTTTCAAGTGTGAACGAGAATTCCTCCTCTTTTTTTATTTTTTCTAATATTTCAATATTCGAAAACTCAGGCAAAACATCTGTTATTAGTTCTCCCTCAAAACTATTATTTGGGTGATTTATTAATTTCCCATTATTAGATAAAATAAAAATATAACTATCTTTAAAAGGAGTTTTGTTTTCTGCTATTGAGTTAAATCTATCAAAAGAAGCATCAATTCCAACTATTCCTACAAATTTTCTGTTTTTATATAATGCAACACTTAAAGTTGTTACGAGAATGGTTGTTCCTGTGTCAACGTCCGAATAGGAGTCTATATAAGGGTCTTTAATATCCTCTATTAGCTCGCCAATTTTAAATTTATAATAATCCTTTTCTATTTCATCGCCATCTATTTCAAGTGAGTCTATGTCAAGGTTAATTCTACCAGCATTGAGTAAAGTCGTAGTTCTTAGGCGACCATAAGGAAACTCCCAATTATTATCAATATATGCAAGCTCCCATGACATGCTAATAGACTGGTGTTGTGGATTAACTGAATGCAGTTTTGTTAAAATAGATTTTAATACAACATCAGAATAATTTCCTTTTGAAACCAACTCTTCAAAAGTTGATTTGAGTGTGTGTAAAGCACTCAGGTCTGATTCAAAAATTACCTCAGCAGAATGTGCCGATTCGGCTGCATATAAGTCCGCCATTTTTTTAGACGTTTCAACTGTGTATTTTCTATTGTTTACACTAACAATTCCAACGGCCGCAATAAAAACAATTATTGTGCTGCTTAGAATGAAAATTAATATTTTGGCTCGTATATTCATTTTTAAAGTTTTATTATCTTTTTATAAACAATATTCTGTCCAATATTAAATCTTACAAAATATGTTCCTATTTTCAAATTTGTAGAAATTGTATTCAAATAAATGTTGTTTTTTCCATTTGGTAAAAATAATATTTTTTCTGAAACAATGCGTCCTGTTATATCAAAAATTTTTATTTCAACATTATTTGAGCTTTTCAAATCAAGTTCAAATACTGTATTTTCAGAAAGTGGATTTGGATAAATTCTTACATTTTCATTCAAACTTGTGTTATTTATTATATTAGAAAACTGATCACAAGTCCATCTTGCATTCCAGCCTTCTTCACTTGTGGCACCGTCGGAGTAAAACATAAATGTCATAGCACCAGAGTTTGCAACAATAGTGTCGTCCAAAAAATGTTCTCCTGTATAAAAATTTATTAGTGGAGAACTTGTAGATTCGCCATCGTAAATAAACAGAGTGTCGTAGTTTGCTTCTACAAAAAATTCATCAAAAATTAATTTTATTTGTTCTGCTCCTGTTGGTGCAATTGTAAAAATATAATTTTCATTATGAAAATAATTTCCCATCGCTCCTCCCATATCCGAAAATGTTCCTTCACATTGATTGTTTCCATTGGGCGAAAATTTTTCGTTTATTATGTCGTTTAGTTCAGTGTAATTACCATCGTAACCCAAAGCCCATATTCCAACTCCTGCAATATCTTGTGCTTTTACCATGTCATATTTCATACCAAGACTAACCTCGTCGTTGTGCCAGCATTGATGCCACGAACTTGCATCTTCGTATATATAATATGGTGTAGAAGAATGAACATCCCATAGTTGTGTGTGGTCTGTATAGTTCTCTCTTACCTGTTTGTAAGTTACTGCAACGCCAGTTTCAATAGTTGCACCAGGAATATTATCATCTTCGGTAGCCCAATCTCGGCTATAATATGGTACTGCCAAGCAAAGTTTTTCGGGAGAAATACCATCTTCCAAATATGTATTTATACTGCGAGTAACGTCAATATTGTTCCATATATCGCCACTGTTTTTGGGCGATAATGGTCCTGCTGTTGCACCTCCACTCCAATAATATCCATAGCCCATTATAAGAAAAATATCTACATACTGGTTCATTGTAGCCACATCAAAAGTGAGCGACCAATCCACGGCAGGCAAAGCTATTGAAACAGTAGAACCAGGAATTTCGGAATGAAAACGCTCTGATAAAGCAATCATAAAATTAGTTAGATTTTCTGATTGAGTGCTTGAAACAGCTTCAAAATCAATATTTATACCATCTGCATCACGATATTTTACCAAACCAACAAGAGTATCAATCAAGGTTTGCACACTTGTTGAGTTGTCAAACAAAGTTTGATGATTGCTAAATAAGGTAGCCGTGAGACTAACTCTTGTACCTGCCGCATGTGCGTAGTCAACTATTTCTGTGGTTAACCAATAGTGAACATCATTAGGTTTACCTGTATTAGCATTTACCTCGCACGAAAAATACGAAACCTCCGAAAGCAATGAGTAGTCATAATCATAATACGCTGTTCCCATCCAGTAAGGATTCCAGCCAAAAACCTCTTTATTTACTGTTTTTTCTGTTATAGTTTGTGGCGATTTATTTTTTGCTTCAAAGTTATTAAATTTATCCCATTCTTGTTCTGTACTAAAGTTATAATCAGAGTAATGCGTCTGTTGTTCCTCATGAATAGAATTTTGAGAAAAGGTAATACCTAACGATATTACGATTAATAAAATTGTTGCTTGAGCTTTTTTCATAATTTTATTTATTTTTTGTTTTTAATTAAAAATGGCTCATATAGATATTCAAGGTCTTGTTAAAATATTCATTATAATTTAATTAACCAATTTTTATATTTTTGAAGAACACTTAAAGTTAATTAGAAATTGGTATTTGCAAACAAAATTTATTAAACCAAAATAATTTAACGTATCAAGAGTTAACGAAATATCATTTATTATACAAATTTATTAAGTGTCGTGTAATAAGATGATTGCAGAATAATATCAAGACCTTGATTGTCTATATGAGCCTAAATAAATTGTTGCAATATTAAACTCTGTTTCGCAAATATATTTTTTATTTCCTTCTTTTTTAACTATTTTTAATTCTTTATTATAATATTTTGCACTTTTTTTATAATTATTTTCAATATAATAATAATCTCCATAAACTCTATAAATATTTGCTTCGAGTTCTAACGAAATAGCCGTTTTTTTAGACGTTTTTATTGCTTCGTTCAAATATTCCAATGTTTTTAACCTATTTATTTCTATATTTAATTCTGCAAGTTGATACAAAATAGCTACTTTTTCTGCTCCTGCCGAAACCGAAAGTTTGGCTATCAAATCATTGTTTTGTTTTTCGTAATTACTTGTTTGAGCAGATAAAAAAGAAAAAGAAAAGATTAATACAAAAGTTAAAACTATTTTTAGATTCATTTTTTTAAGTTAAATAATAGATATTCAGATTTATATTTGTAATTTAGAGCAATTATATATAAAAAAAATTTATGCAAATATAAATAAAATATTCAAACTATTTTTAGCTTAAAACAAGTTTTTATATTTTTGTTGAAATTAAAACTAATTAAATTTATCAAAAACACTGAAAAACAAAACATTATGAACATATTAATACTTGGCTCTGGTGGACGAGAGCATGCACTTGCTGTAAAAATAGCTGAAAGTGAAAAATTAAATAAATTATTTATTGCACCTGGTAATGCTGGTACTGATAGCGTGGGTGAAAATATTAATATAAATATTAATAATTTTGAAGAAATAGAATATTTTGTTATTGATAACAAAATAGAAATGCTTGTGGTGGGTCCAGAAGTTCCTCTTGTAAATGGTGTTTATGATTATTTAATTAAAAATCCAAAATTAGAGAAATTGAAAATTATTGGTCCTCAACAAAAAGCTGCAATGCTTGAGGGTAGTAAAGAATTTGCCAAAGAATTTATGGTACGAAATAATATTCCTACTGCAAAATTTATTTCTGTAACAAAGAAAAACTTAAACGAAGGAAATGATTTTTTGAAAAATACAAATCCTCCGTATGTTTTAAAAGCCGACGGACTTGCCGCAGGAAAAGGAGTTTTAATAATTGATAATTTAAAAGAAGCCATCGCAGAATTAGAGTTGATGTTGGGTGGTAAGTTTGGAGACGCAAGTCAAAAAGTTGTAATTGAAGAATATTTAGACGGCATAGAAGTATCTGTTTTTGTGCTTACTGATGGCAATAATTATAAAATATTGCCTACTTCAAAAGACTACAAAAGAATAGGCGAAAAAGACACAGGTTTAAACACTGGAGGTATGGGAGCCGTTTCGCCTGTTTGGTTTGCAGACAACGAATTTATGAAAAAAGTAGAAAATCAAGTAATAATTCCTACAATAAATGGTTTGAACAACGAAAATTCAACTTATAAAGGTTTTATTTATTTAGGATTAATGAATATTGATAAAAAACCTTATGTGATAGAATACAATGTGAGAATGGGAGACCCAGAAACAGAGGCAGTTATACCAAGAATAAAATCTGATTTGATAGACCTGTTTTGTGGCGTGGCAGACAATAATCTTGACCAAAAAAACATGGAAATATCTAATCAAGCCTGTACAACAATAATGCTTGTTTCTGGTGGATATCCCGAAGCTTATGAGAAAAATAAAATTATTTCAGGTTTGGATAAAACAAATAATTGTATTGTTTTTCATGCAGGAACAAAAAAAGAAAATAATAATATTTTGACTAACGGTGGAAGAGTAATTTCAATTACCGCTTTTGGCGAAAATATTGAAAAAGCTTTAGAAACATGTTATAAAAATGCAGAATTAATAAATTTTGAAGGAAAAAATTATCGTAAAGATATTGGACAAGACCTTAGAGTAAAATAGAAATCGGTGGAAGTCAGTCTAATCAGCTTTATCTGTGTTCCTATTTTTGCGATGATAGGAACACAGATAAAACGGATTAGGCATATTAAGGCATTTTTCATAAATGCAAATTACTGCGTTATTTTGATTATTTTAAAAT
>JAOZTW010000298.1 GCA_029938985.1 Bacteroidales bacterium
CAATTAATCAATGCTTTAATGTTATGGTAAAAAGTTTTCCCGACTTTTCAGATTTATCCTATTGCAGTCAGCAATAACATGTTTCAACAATTTAGTTCCAATTCCTTTGCTATGGAATGAATAATCTAAATAATAACTTATTTCTGCAACATTTTGCATCGCTTTTCTGTTTGGTCTGTATGGCGATAATGTGCAATAACCCACAATTTTACCAGCTATTTCCACCACATAAATAGGATATTTATTAATATCAAATTTATCAAACCATTCTTTACGTTCATCAACCATAAACTCGTTTAAATCACCAGTAGCACATTTGGTTCTAATTGCTTGATTATAAATATAAACAATAGCTGGTAAATCCAAAATGTTGGCAAAACGAATTATTAAATTTTGTTTCATACATTTTTTGGCGTTTTTCACGAGTATCAATTACATCGTTACTTTTGAAATATTAAAATACTCATTTACAAAGGTAAACTTTAATTCTAATATTTCAAAAAGGCTACTTGAACTTGACACTCGTGAAAAACGCTCATTTTTTTTATAAAATTAAGAAAAATCTAATTTTACTATTGTAATTCCTGCACCGCCGAGTTGAATTTTTTCATCTTTACAAGATATTACAAAATCTTGAATATTAAGATATTCTCTTATTATTTGTTTTAAAATACCGTTTCCTTTGCCGTGTAAGATTTTAAATTCTTTTGCGTTTGCAATAATTGCTTTATCTAAATAGGCAATTACTTTCTGTAAAGCCTCGTCGCCTCTACAACCACGAACATCTAAACCAAACATAAAATCATTTTTGTTTACCTCTGCATTTTTATATTCTATTCTAACTGTTTGCTGTTGCTTATTCTGTTTTTTTATTTGATTATTACTTATTTTTTCTAAATCTTTTAACTTTACAAAAGTCCTCATATTACCAATAACTACCATTGCTACTTTGTCTTTTATTGATTCTACTTGTCCAATTGTACCTGAATTTTTAATTTTAACTTTATCTCCTATCAGAATTTCATTATTAAAAATAGTCTTTGGTTTTGCTACAACATTTTTATTCTGTTTTTTTTGTGTTTTCCTAATTTTTTCGTCCAATTTACGTTGCTCTTTCAAATGTTTTTTTGCAATAATATTTTTTTGCTCTTCAAAATTGGCACGTATATTTTTGGTTAATTCTTTATCTGCTTTTTTTGTTTTAATTTCTCTTATTGTATTCTCTATCAATTTATTAGCCTGTGCAAGCACCTGTTCTGCTTTTTTGTTACTCTCTACAATTATTTGTTTTCTATCTTTTAGAAGTTTTGCTTGTTCGTTTCTAAAAATTGATTCTCTGTTTTGAAAATCTTTTTTAACTCTTATTAATTGTTGTTTTTCAATAGCTATTTGTCTTTTATCTTCTTCTATTTGATGCAGATGCCGTTCTAACTGAACTTGTTTTGTTCCAGTAATTTTTTCTGCTTTTTTAATAATATGATTTGGTAAACCAATACTTTTTGAAATTTCAAAAGCATAGGAACTACCTGGTTTACCTGTTTCTAATAAAAAAAGAGGTTTTAATTTTTTGCTATCAAAAAGCATAGCCGCATTTTCAATACCCTCTGATGCCGCCGCAAAATGCTTTAAATTAGTGTAATGGGTTGTAATAACTCCTTTAACTTTCATTTTATCAAATTCCGATAAAATTGCTTCAGCAATAGCGGCTCCCATTATTGGTTCGGTTCCTGTACCAAATTCATCTATTAAAATAAGTGTATTTTTATCTCCTTTGCTTATAAAATTTTTCATATTTAACAAATGAGAACTATAGGTAGATAAGTCATTTTCAATAGATTGCTCGTCTCCAATGTCAATCAATATTTGATTAAATATTCCTACTGTAGAATTTGGTTTTACAGGAATAAGTAAACCACACTGAACCATATATTGCATCAGTGCAACTGTTTTTAGAGCCACTGATTTTCCTCCTGCGTTGGGTCCCGAAATTAATATAATTCGTTGTTTTTCATTTAGTTCAATATCAAGGGGTACAACAAATTTTCGCTCTATTTTGAATGTCAAATACAAAAGTGGATGATAGGCTTGCCTGAAATCTAAAATAGGCAAATCGGATAGTTTTGGCTTAGAGGCATCTAATTCTATTGCCAGTTTTGCACGACAACGAATAAAATCTATTTCAGCCAAAAAGTAATAAATATTTATTAAATCATAAATATACGGACGAACATTGTCTGCAAAAAGCGTTAATATTTTAATTATTTCTCTTCTCTCAGCAAATTGCAATTGAGTAATTTGATTTTGTAGTTCAATGCTTTTAAGTGGCTCAATAAAAGCAGTTTTACCCGATGTAGATTGGTCTTGTACCACACCAATAATTTTATTTTTATCGTAAGAAGAAATAGGAATTAGCAGTTTTCCATTTCTCACCGCAACATTTGTATCTTTGTCTATCAAGCCCTCTTTTTGAGCTTGTTTTAGAACCGAATTTATAATTTTGGAGGCAGATTGTTGTTTTTGTGCTAAATCGTTTCTTATCTTTTTTAGGTCAGCCGAAGCAGAATCTTTTATTACTCCATTTTTGTTTATTATTCTGTTAATTTCCTCACTAACAGAAGGATAAATTTTTATTTGAGCAACTAATTTTCTCAGTTCTGGAAATTTACCTTCGGTTTCTTCTTTCTTAAAAAAGTAAGTAATTGATTTGAATGTCTCCAAAGAGCGTTTTAATTTCAGCAACTCTTCTGGTAAAATATGCGTGTTTTCTATTTTTATTCTATTCAAATATTCTCGTGCATCATAAAAATGATTTGTAGGAAATTCATCATGATTTTTTATAATATCTACAAATTCGTCTGCCTGTTCTAAAAGTCGTCTAATAGGTTCTTTTTCTTTATAATAACGAATTTTATTTATTCGTTCTTTCCCCAGATTACTTAGTGAGTAAGCTTTTAGTGTTTCAACAATTTTGTCGAAACCAATCTTTTTTTCTATCATTTTTTTATATTATAAATATCTTTTTTTATTCAAATTATTGGCGTTTTAAACTGTCGGCGTGGCTTTAGGCATATCAAAATAAATAATTAACCATTTAAACTTGTTCTTTTGAATTTTATCTTCTTCAAAAAAATAAGCAAATATTATTATATTTATTGAATTGGTAAAAATAAAAATAACATCGCTTAAATTGGTTAATTATTTATTTTAATATGCCTTAAGCCACACCGACAGTAATTTATTGTCCAACTTTAAACGGGTAGCCAATTATTTTAAGCCTTATTTAATCTTTGTTTTTTTTCTTGCAATATTTGCAGTAACCATACAAATATAAGGAATGTTCTACAACATTAAAATCGTTGAAATCACCAATATCATCTTTTATTTCTTGAATTCGTGGTTCACAAAATTCAGTGATTGAGCCACAGGTTAGACAAATCAGATGGTCGTGTTGTTTGCTCTTGTACGATTTTTCGAATTGAGCCATGTTTTGTCCAAATTGATGCCTTATAATTAGCTTACAATCAAGCAATAACTCCAGAGTATTGTATAGAGTGGCTCTACTAACTCGATAGTTTTTTTCTTTCATTTTAATGTATAACAATTCAACATCAAAATGAATTCTACTACTATAAATTTCATCTAAAATAGCAAATCTTTCAGGTGTTTTACGATATCCTTTGCTTGTTAAGTAATTTGTAAATATTTTATTAACCGATTTTTTTATTTCTTCTTGATTCATTTTTATTTTTAAATCTAATATTGTTATATTTTGGCAAGATATATGCTTTTACAAATAGTAAAGTATGTAATTATTCAAATCAATATTTTTGAAGTTTTCTGAATTTAATAATTGTTACACACAACAAGTTAAAATAAAGCTATATATCTAACACTAAAATTAAATTTTAATTAAAATCTGCAAAAAACTGAAAGTTCAAAAGTAGCAAAAATATTTAGAAATGCGAAAAAACATAAAATTAATATCAATAATATTTTTTCTTATAACTTTATTTAATGCAAATATTTATTCTCAATCAAGGGTTGAAATATTGCAAGAAAAATTATTTACTCACATTGAAAAAAATGGAAACGATTCAATAGCACTTTCGTTGATTAAACAAATATATTTAGAAACCATTGAAATAGACCCAAGTATGGCACAACAATTTGCTGCTATGGGGCAACAAATTGCAATTGAACTCAACGATAGTATTGGCTTGGGAGTAATGTATGGATATTCGGGAAATGCACTTTTGGCAAAAAAAACTTATTTCATGGCAATGGAGGCACATTACAGTGCTTACGAAATATTTACAAAATTCAATGACCAAAAAAATCTTGCAAATTCTTTACTTAATATTGGGAGAACATATTTGGCACAAGAAATATATTCTATTTCGGAAGATAAAATAGATAAAGCAAAAATAATATTCGACGAATTAAATTATTCGAAAGGTAAAGCAAATGCTCTTAAATATTTAGGACTTGCAAATATTTCATTGGACGAACATTTGGCTCTTGAGTATTTTGAACAGGCATTAGAAATATTAGATGACAAAAAAGACGAATTAATAATTGCAGAAATAAAAATTTATATAGCACAAGCAAATTTGCAATTATTGGAGCTTGATGTTGCAATTAGATTTGTAAATGAAGCTCTTACAATATTTGAAACTACCGAATCTGAAATAAAAATAGCAAATGCAAATTTTTTATTTGGCGAAATTTATTTGGAAAATGATAACATAGATAAGGCAAAAAAGAAATTTAAAGAAGCTTTATCTGTTTTTGAAAAATTAAATTCGTTGGAAAAAATATCAAAAACTTATCAAAAATTAGCAGAAATATATTTTATTGAAGGACAATTTATTAAATCCATAGATTATGCAAATAAGGGGTTGATTAATGCGATGGATTTCAATTACCTACCTATAAGAAGAGATATTTATTTTGTATTATCGAACTCTTACTCGGAACTTAAAAATTACAAAAAGGCTTTTTCTAACCAAAAACAATATGCTCAAATGATTGATAGCATTAATGAAAACAAGAAACAAAGTCAATTTTCTGGATTTCAAATGGATTTGGAGACACAAAATAAAGAGAAAGAAATTGACTTATTAAAAATACAATCAGAAAAAGACAAGTTAATGTCTGCGAAAAAACAATATAAAAGAAATACAATTTTTGTTACTGTCCTTGCATTGATGATTCTTGCATTTATTGTTGTCCTAATTATTAGATTTAGAGAAAAAAATAAATCAAATAAACTTTTGCAAGACTCTAATAAACAACTTAAAACTGAAATTGAAGACCGCAAATTGGCTCAAATCGAGTTACAGAATAGTGAAGAACGTTATAGATTAGTTTTTAGAAAAACACCAATTGGAATTATGCAGTTTGATGCAGATTTGAAAATTACTGATGCCAACGATAAGTTTTCGGAAATATTTAATATCAGTATTGACCAAATGGTTGGAACAGAGTTGAATACGATTTTTGATAGAAATTCAGTTGTTGGTTTCAATCTTGCACTTACAAACAAAGAAGCAAAAATTATTAAGAACGATACAGAAATAATTACAAAAGGGCAGGTTATTTATATCTCACTAACTATTAAACCTTATTCATATAATACTGAGCGTGGAAAAATTAAAGGTGGTGTTGTTATTATTGAAGATTTGACTGAGCAAAAAAAGGCAGAAAAATTTTATAATAAAAATATTTTGAAAAAACAAAATTTACTAAATCTGTATCCTGGAAATTTACTACACATTAAGAAAAAAGGAGATATTATTTCTGCCCATATACCCGATTCGCCAGACACAGAACATAACATAAGGCATATTAATGAGTTGATTCCCGAAAGTAGTTCAAATAAATTATTTAACGAAATTGATGTTGCTCTGAACGAAAAAACAGAACGTAAATTTATTTATAAAGATTCGGTTGCTGGTACAGAAAATATTGTTAAAATAATACCAGATAGCAATAATAGTTTATTGATAATTTTATCAGAATTTTACACACTTTCGCAAGATAAAAGGAAACTTGAAAGTACAGTTATAGAAGATGTTATTAAGACAGACCGAAAAGTTATTCCAAAGAAAGAACAATATTATATAGAAATTTATAAAGATATTGAAAAAGATTTATTTCCTGTTTACCAAAACATTCAGAAACAGCTATCTTTTATTGTGTTAAGAGGATTTGCAGAAAAAATTAATTCTATTGGAGAAAAGTATAATAACAGACAGCTTCAGGACTATGGTAACAAACTTTTGGAAAACATTGTTACTTTTAATGTTTTAAAAGTAAATAGTATTTTATCAAAATTTCCTTCTCTTATTAGCGAATATATTAATCAAACACCAGCTTATAAATAAAGTTATGTTAGAGTTATAGCGTATGAAAATATTATTGCTATGAATACTACAACTATAAGATTTTTAGTCTTTTATACTTATTTATTAAATGAAAAAAAAATCGAATTTTGCGAAAAAATCGGTGTAAAATTTTCAATATTCAATATTCAATATTCAATATTCAAT
>JAOZTW010000015.1:0-18219 GCA_029938985.1 Bacteroidales bacterium
GAAATAAAATCATATTTTTGTAAATACTTGTTAATCATACCAACACTGTTTTGTATGGACTATCAGATTTTGATGCAGTAACAAAAACAAATGTAAATAGCACTGTTTATTAAAATTAACTCTGTAAATATAGATGTTTTTCCTAATCCTACAACAGATTTTGTTAACCTTAATACAAACAATACTGGAGTTTATGAAATTTTGGATATAACAGGAAAACAAATCACTACAGGAAATATTGCAAACGGAAATAATATTATCTTTCTTAATAATGAAGAAAAAGGTATTTATTTTATAAAAATAAAAACAGAAGCAGAAATATTCACTCAAAAACTAATAATTCAATAAATCATGAAAAAAACATTTTTATTATTAATAGCAATTTCAATAACTATTTTTGCAAATCACAGTGGCAGTTAATTAACGATAATGTAGCAGGCGGAACAGTAAAGCGAACACAAATTGAAATAGCACAAGATGGAACTGTTTACGTTTCGTATCAAAAACACAATGGTAGCTCTTACGATTTGAGAGTAAAAAAATATGATGGCAATAATTGGACAGAAATATCAAACGAACCTCTCGCAACTGGTGCTTACGAAAATTCTTTAAGAATAAGCGAAGACGGAACGCTATATATTTTATTTGTTGATGAAGAAATATCAACAGGAAACGGAACAGGAAAAGCAAGCTGTATGAAATACGTGGGTGGAACAAACTGGGAATATGTTGGAGAACGTGGTTTCTCGCCAGCAGATATTAATTTGCCCGATTTATGTTTCTACTCCAAAGGAAATCCTTATGCTGGTTTTAAAGAAAGAGATTCTGACTACAATGGTGGACTTTATGCCGTGTCTGTTATGACATTTCAACGGTAGCTGGAAGTTTATAGGAGAACGAGGAATAATTTCGTGTTGGAGTGGCTGTGCTTTAAGACTTGACAACAACGATGTTCCATATATTGCTTCGGCAGAAAGAACAAGCAACGATATTAATAAACTTAGAATTTTTAAATACGATGGAGAAAACTGGATAGAACCAGCGACAGGAACACAATCGGAGCAAACAGTGTTTGGATTAAATATTAGATTTAACACCGAAAATGTTCCACCTGTTTCTTTTACCGAATTTGAATAAATTTCAACTTACCATTTCTTTTTCCAATCAAGCGTTTTTTCAAAATCTATAAATGTTTTAAAGTTTATTTGTTTTACCAAATCTCCAAAAAAAGTAATATCAAAATAAAAATTATCGCCAGGTTGATATGCCAATGGTTGTTTTTCGTTTATGCTTATAGAATAAGGTTTTTGTTTGCCTCCATCTTCCGATTTGGCAAAAAAAACTTCAAAAATATCTTTGTTATTTTCTTTTAGACTATAACCTAAAACGCCCCTAATTGTAGGAGCGATAAAAGAGGGAAAAACTATCAGTTTATCCACCAAGTAATGAAATCTTATTTTGTGTATTTTCATTATATATATTAATCAATCAATTTATTAGCCCACACACATAATTCCAAAAAAGCAAAAATCAAACTATTTACTGTATATTTGGTTGGGTGAAAATCTCGCTTGGTCAAAAAAGAACTATGGACTCCATAACGGCTTGATAAACTATAAATATCCATTGCAAAATCAAATAAATAGAGTGGCATTTTTCTTTGATTTTTTAGACGTACAATAATATTTTTGGTACGGCTCATATTACGAGTACTGATACGCATTGGATTTTCGCCCAAAAAATTTACCGCCACAATATCAAAAAGTCGTTCTTCCAAACGGCGTAAAATTGTTAATTTAGAAACCATTACTCCAAAATCAACATCTTGCATTTCTTGCAACAAATCAATTAATAGCTGTTCGTCTTCGGGAGAAAAATATTCTTCAAAAAAATCAAACACTTCTTTATGCTGGTTTTTAATTTGTGTTTCGGGTAGCTGTTCTATTTTATCGGTCATAAATTTAAACATTTTAATATGATCTTTGTTCTTTTCAAAAACCTGTGTAATACCATCTAAATCATCTTCAAAATCTTTGATATTCAAGGTGTTTACACAATAAGGAACAAACCTATTATGAATATGCTCAATATCGGTGAGCCTATGCAAAGCATGAAAAACAAAATTACTTTTGGCTGTTTTGGGGTCTTGTCCCTCAGATACTGGGCAGTAGCCATCAAGAATAACTGCTTTTAATTCACTATTGTTTTCTAAAGCTTCAATACCTTGTTCTAAATTATGATAGTATTCTATAATTAGATGATATTTTTTTGCTTCTTTTTTTAATGCTCTACAATAAATTTTGTCGTCGTCTATTAATATAATATGTTTTTTTTGGGACATTAATTAATTATTTTTAAAAATTGATATTTATTTTTTTAGGCTCATATAGATAATCAAAGACTATTTATTTTGGAAAAAAATTACGTTTCAAAAAGCAAATATTTTTATCTATTTTATTCTACCAACTGTGTATAAAAACGATAGAATTAATTGATAATGTGGATACAGCACCCCCCAGTGGAATGCTATAATTTGTATAAAAAAAACGTATTTTTATTGCACACCGCTTTGGTGCGTTTACAAAATTTCTATAAATATAAGTAAGTACTCATACAAAAGTTTTTATTCATTTGTATTTCCTTAATCTATTGGTTTATAATCACATAATTGTATCATTGAACCATTGAATAATTGTATCATTCCTTAGGTAATCATATAAAAACAACACTTATTTATAGGCTATTTTTGAATTAGACAAGGCGTAAAATATTCGCATATTGCTTATATGGTAATCTTTTACAATAAAGCATAATGCTAAAATTGACCTTAAAAAGTGACATTTATATATGATTAACTACTTATTGCACTGCTAATGCAAAAAATAAATAAAACCTCAATTGTCTATAAGAGCTTTTTTTTTAATATGTAAAGTTAATATTTATTATTTAACCTACAAATAAACTATAAATATTTTACTTAAAACGCCTAATAATATTGCAATCTTAAATTTTCCTTGGGTAGAAAAAAAGTGGAAATAAATACTTTTTGGCTTTCCATGTAACGTTGAATTTTATAATTATAAAACTTCTGCTTTGTCAAAGTTTTTTCACTTTGACAAAGTTGTAATTCGCTGTATATTCGTGGTAGTCACAACTTTGCCAAAGTTCCATACTTTGGCAAAGGGATTTTTTTTGTCCAATTTTAAGTGGGTAGCCTCCTTTTTGTATAGTGTAGGTTTTCATTAAGAAATAAAATGGTTTACTGTCAAATATTGAATAAAATAAGTAAATTAGGTTTAGGTATATTAAAACAAATAGAAAAAACAGCTTTAAAAATAAAAGAAGAATAAGTTTGAAAACAAAGAAAGGAATAATCAATTGTATTTCAACCGTATTTCATTAATTTAGTACTTTTTTAATATCGCTCAAAGCATTTAATGCCTCTAATGGAGTGAGATTATTTACATCTAAATCCAACAGTTTATCTCTAATTTGTTTAAGAACAGGGTCGTCTAATTGAAAAATACTCATTTGATAGCCAGTTCTTTTTTTCGCAATTTTTGCAACAGGTTTTGCAAGTGATTTTTCGTCATTACTTTTTTCTAATTCAGATAAAATTTTGTTGGCACGTTTAACAACACTTTTAGGCATACCAGCAAGTTTTGCAACATGAATACCAAAACTATGTTCACTACCGCCACGTACCAGTTTGCGTAGAAAAATAATTTTTTGACGATATTCTTTTATCGAAACATTATAATTTTTTATTCTTTTAAAAGATGCCTCCATTTCGTTGAGTTCGTGATAGTGAGTTGCAAAAAGAGTTTTTGGTCTTTCGTTGTGTAGTTCATGAATATATTCTACAATAGACCAAGCAATTGAAATACCATCGTAAGTACTTGTGCCTCTGCCAAGTTCGTCAAAAAGAATTAATGAACGATGCGATAAATTATTCAAAATACTTGCTGCTTCATTCATTTCTACCATAAAAGTAGATTCTCCAAGCGAAATATTATCTGACGCTCCAACACGTGTAAATATTTTGTCCACATATCCAATACTCGCAGATTTTGCAGGCACAAACGAACCTATTTGAGCCATCAAAACAATAAGAGCAGTTTGTCGCAAAAGTGCCGACTTGCCCGACATGTTTGGACCTGTTATCATAATAACCTGTTGTTTTTTATCGTCCAAAAACACATCGTTAGGAATATATTCCTCGTCAATTGGCAATTGTTTTTCTATCACAGGGTGGCGACCATCTTTTATGTCAATCACCACGGTATCATTTACTTCGGGTCTCGAATAATCGTTTTCTACAGCAACATTTGCAAACGAAATTAAGCAATCAAGCTCTGCCAACAGATTTGCATTCAGTTGAATAGCTTCAATAAAATCAGACAGACTAATAACTAAGTCCTCATATAATTTTGTTTCTATTTTCAAAATTTTATCTTCAGCACCAAGTATTTTTGCTTCATATTCTTTTAATTCCTGATTTATATATCTTTCAGAACCCACAAGTGTTTGTTTTCTAATCCAATCGGCAGGAACACGATTTTTGTGTTTATGAGTAACTTCTATATAATAACCAAAAACTCTATTAAAATTTATTTTTAGAGAAGGTATTTTTGTTATTTTAGATAAACGTTGCAACATTTCGTTAATAAAAGTTTTACCAGATGTAGAAATAGCTCTTAATTCATCAAGCTCTTCCGAAACATTATCCGCAATAACTTTTCCTTTGCCTATTGTATTTGACGGTTCGTTAACAAGTTGATTTTCAATTTTATTTTTAACCGAAAAACAAACATTTAATTGTTCCCCAATTTTTTGAAACAAAGCTACTGATTTGTCAGTTGTAGAGTTAAGTTTCTGTTTTATAGGTACAATAGCATTTAACGCATTTTTAAGTTGTACAACTTCTCTTGGCTTTATTCGGCGTGTAGCAATTTTTGAAACAAGTCGTTCTAAGTCTCCAATTTTTTTAAGTTCTTGTTCTAATTCTGTTTTAAAACTTGTGTTTTTCATAAAAAAACCAGTAGCATCTAAACGATTTTTTATAGGTTTTATTTCTTTTAACGGAAGTGCTATCCAACGTTTTAGCATTCTTCCTCCCATAGGAGAAATTGTTTTGTCAAGTACTTGCAAAAGTGTTTTTCCGCCTTCGCTTATTGAGTTGAAAATTTCAAGATTTCTTATAGTAAATTTGTCAAGCCAAACATTGTAATCTTCCTCAATACGAGATATTTGTGTAATATGTTTTAAGTCGTCGTGGCGTGTTAAATCAAGATAATGTAAAATTGCTCCAGCTGCGGTAACAGCTTTTTCATATCTATCTACACCAAAACCTTTTAACGATTGTGTGTCAAACTGTTTTTGCAAACGTTCTTTTGCTGAACCTTTTTCCAACATCCAATCTTCTATAGGGTAAATGTAAAATTTATCTCCAAAAATTTCAATAAATTCCTTTTTTAGAGAACGGTCAAATAGTATCTCTTTGGGATTAAGACTATTCAACAGTTTATCAATATAATCATAACTTCCTTGTGCGGCATAAAATTCGCCTGTTGAAATATCTAAAAATGAGACTCCTGCAATATTTTTGGCAAAATTAACACAAGCAAGAAAATTATTTTCTTTATGTTCAAGCACATTATCATTTAAAGAAACACCAGGAGTAACAAGTTCGGTAACTCCACGTTTAACAATTTTTTTTGTCTTTTTGGGGTCTTCAAGTTGCTCACAAATAGCTACTCTTTGTCCAGCTCTCACAAGTTTTGGAAGATAGGTGTCTAAGGCATGATATGGAAAACCAGCAAGGTCAACATAAGCTGCCGCACCATTTGCTCGTTTCGTGAGAGTTATACCAAGTATTTCGGAGGTTTTAACTGCATCTTTATCAAAAGTTTCATAAAAATCACCTACTCTAAACAACAAAATAGCATCTGGGTGTTTTGTTTTTATGTTAAAATACTGCCTCATCAAAGGAGTTTTCACTATTTGTTTTGCCATAATATTAATTATTAGTAATTTAAATCGCTAATTATCTACTTAGTGAAAAAGAAAAAATAATAAATTCGTAAACTGTTAGATTAGTTTGCTTTTTTTGGGATTTAAAACAAATTACTAATAATGAATTATTTGAAACTTTATTTTCTAAAAAAAGCAAACTAATCTAACAGTTTCCGAACTTATTTTTGACAGTTCCTTACTCGTATTTTAATAAAAATTTTGGATTAACTGCTTTAAAGGACACCCGTTCTCCATTAAAATAGTTTTCTTTTATAGGACGAATAACTATGCCTTCTCGCCACGATTTTTTGTTGATTAAAGAACGTTCAATTGATGATTCTACTAATTTTTCAATGTTATTTTCCAATTTGTATTTATCATTAACAATAGGAACAGGTTTTAAATCAAGTGATTTAACGGTATTTGAAAATTCATTAAAATCTAAATATTTATGTTTATCAATATTAAAAATATTGAAGAAAAATACAGTTTGTCCTTTTAATTTAAGAGTATTTTTTTGTATTCCTTCACCTACAAGTTCACCTTGTATAGCCAAATTTCCTCCGAGCTTACGTAGTTTTTTTTCTATTTCTAAATCTCTTGCAACTTTCCAATAAGAATTTTCTTCCGATTCTATCAACTCTAAATTGCGACTACATACGCCAAACTCTCCATTATTTAAGAAATAAGTTACACTGCTTCCATCTAATTTTTCGGTTATATAAAAATCCTCATCTTTATATTTATCAAGTAAATCTTGCAAAATTTGTACTCTTGTCTCATCTGTTTTTGGAATAAATGAAGGAAAACGTCCTTTTGCTGTTCCTGCCAAACAAGCTGGCATTGGTGGTTCGTATTTTATTATTCCCAATATTTCAGTTACATCTAAACCTTCTTCTATTTTGGTGTCAGCTGGTAATATTGACAATGGAAAACATATACCCTGTGATACCTGTCCTCTTAGTTTTATAGTTTTTATTCGCATTTTGCGAGCTTTCAAAAATTCAAATTCTGTTCGTTCTGGCAAAAGGCTGTCTATTTCAATATAAACACACAAATCACCTACTTTAAACTCTCCTTTTTTGGCAACTAATTGCCAGCCAAGTACATAAATCTTTTCAATTGCTTCTGCATCTTTTATGCTTTCCACAGCTTTAATTTTTTGTATTGATGCTAATTTTCTCATAATTAATAAGTTTTGTAAATGTTTTTAAAAATGATAATCATATTAAGGTAAGTATGTTTTTTTGAGGTTTCAAAAATATAATATACTGTCAACAAGTGATATACCTTAAAAAATAAATGAAATAATAAAACTAGTATCAATAGCTTTTTCAAGATTTACTGATACACCTGTTTTTAATAAAATTACAATCAAAATTATTGGAAAAACAAAACCAAAAACAGATCCCCAAAAGTGTGCGTCATGTCCAATATTATCTATTTGTTTACGCCCCATATAATAAGAGTAAATTAAATATGCTGGTCCAAAAAACAGTGCAGGAATATCAATAGGAATAAACATAATATTGAGTCCCATCATAGGTTCAAATAAAATTGCGGCAAATAACACAGCAGCAACAGCTCCCGAAGCTCCTATTGCATTGTAGTGGTGGTCGTTTTTATGTTTTATAAGGTCGTAAATGGAGGAAACTCCAAGTGCAAGTATATAAAAAAGTATAAACAATAATATTCCAAGTTTGCCAAAAATTAATTCAAAATACTGTTCTACAATAGGTCCAAAGAAATATAAGGTAAACATGTTGAAACCTAAGTGCATCCAATTTGCGTGTAATAATCCTGCCGAAAACATACGAAACCATTCCTTACGATGATATATCATGTAAGCATTAAATTTCAATTTGTCAAACAATTTAGTATTGCGAAGCGAATCAATTGAAGCAACATTTTCGGGAAATGAAATTATTGAAACTATAATTGTTCCAAGCATTATTATTAGGGTGATAGGTGTTACATTTAACATTTATTCAAGTTTAAGTTAAGAATTGTTAAAAAATAGGCGTATTTCAAATAAAAGAAAAATAGTTGTCACTTTCGGCTACCTGTTTAAAGTTGGACAATAAATTACTGTCGGTGTGGCTTTAAGCCATGCCGACAGTTTATATACAATTGTTTGTGCGAGAGCGATGTGCAACTTTAAACGGGGTAGCCGAAAATAGTTGCCATTTTCTTATCAGTTGCCACGTGCTTTAGCTCGTGGATAATGATAAAAAGCATATTAAAATTAAACCCTTATTTTTATTTAAAATAAGGGTTTGGTAAAGTTTTACGTCATACAAATTTAAATTGTTTTTTTGTTTAAACATGCTTATTCTGAATCTAACATCATTGGCATAATTAACATTAATTCGTCTTCCATTTCGTCTTCTTTTTCGGTAGGTAAAACTAATGTTGCTTTTGCAGGATCCGACATTTCAACAACTATATCTGGTGAATTTATATTATTCAAAACATCTTGAAAAAAGCTTGATTTAAAACCTATTGACATTTCATCTCCTTCATATTGACAGTTTATTCTTTCGTAAGCAGAAATTGAAAAATCAATATCTTGTGCAGATACAGTCATTTGATTAGCAGTAAGTTTAAATTTCACTAATCGGCTTGCTTCGTTCGAAAACACAGCAACACGTTTAATTGTGTTATAAAAATCAGCTCTATCAACAACAAGTTTATTAGAGTTATTGTGTGGAATAACACTTTCATAATTTGGATATTGTCCTTCAATTAGTCTTGATACGATTTTATAATTAGCGAAAATAAATACTGCATTTTTGTCGTCAAACTCAACAGTAACACCGTCGGTATCTTTTGCCAAAAGGCTTTTCAATAATTCAGCTGGTTTTTTTGGTAAAATAAATGAAGATTCTTTATCTGCTTTTACATCATATCTTTTATATCTTACAAGTTTATGAGAATCAGATGATACAAAAGTTGTACTATCTTCTTTTAGTTCCATAAAAATCCCATTCATAACAGGTCTAAGTTCGTCGTCAGAAGTTGCAAAAAGAGTTTTAATTATTCCTCTATGTAATATTTTGCTATCTATGTTAAAGGCAGTAGATTTTTCTTCGTCAAGTTCTGCTGGTTCAGGAAAATCATCACCCTCAGCACCTACTACACTAAATTTACCATTTTCAGACAAAATATCAACGTCCATAGTCTCTTCGTCTATTTCAAATGTTAGTGGTTGTTCTGGAAATTCTTTCAAAATATCAGTTAGGCGTTTTGCTTCAATTGCAATTTTACCTCCACCATCTACATTGTCTAATACTAAGTTGGTTACAAGTGTTGTTTCTAAATCAGAACAAGTAATTATTAATTCTTCTTCTTTTATTTCAAACAAAAAATTATCAAGAATAGGTAAGGTATTTTTTGGATTAATAACTTTACTTACTGATTGTAATTTTTTTAATAAATCGGAACTTGATACTACAAATCTCATTATATTTTTTTTTTATTTGTTATTTTTATAATTTTGTGAAAAAGTAGAAAACTTATTATCTAAATAAAATTCCTACTTTTGAACTTGCAAACATACAATTATTTTTTTTATTTTTCTATTTTTATTTTACAATTTTTAAATTTTTTTTTTAATGAAATCAAAAATTATTATTAGTGTGGTAGTTATAGTACTTTCTTCTGTTGCTGTTTTTTTCATTATTTCTTCAAATAGCAGTTCAATTAAGAAATCTGAAGTTGATTTTAGGATTAATGATACTTCTTTAATTAAAAAAATTGTTATTTTGGAGGGTGAAAAAAAAATTGTTTTATATAAAAAAGCTAATTTTTGGAGATTAAATAATATATATTCTGTTAATAATTTAACTATAAAAAATATACTATTAAGTTTTACTCTTTTAGAATTGAAAACACCTGTTCCAAAAAATGCTAAAAATTCTTTGTATAAAAAGTTGAAAAATTCTAAAAAAGTTATTGTTTATGATAAAAATAATAATCAAATAAAATCGTTTTTTGTAGGAAAACAAACTACCAACAAGACAGGAAATTATATGCTTTTGGAGGGTGTTGAAAATCCATATATTATTCATATTGCATCTATAAAAGAAGACCTTAATTTTTATTATAATACAGATGAAATGTTTTGGAGAGATAAAACTATTTTTAGGTATAAAATTAGTGAAATTAATCAAATTGAAGTGATTTATCCAAAAAATGACACAAAATCTTTTGTGATTCAAAAAGAAAAAAAAGGAGCTTATTTTTTAAAAAATAACTTAAAATCAGAAGATGGAATTAGTGCAAATAAGGAAAATGCGGAATATTATTTGTCTCATTTTAGTAAAGTAAATTTAGAAAAATTTCATAAAAATAATGAGCAAAATTTTATAGATTCTCTAAATTTATTAGAACCAGAATTTATTATTTCTATAACAGATAAAAACAACATTACAAGCAACATAAAAGCATTCAATAAAATTGAAAATAATCAAATAGATACCGATTATTTTATTGCAATATTTAACAATAAAGAAGTTATTATTGCAAAATATTACAACTTTGATTTGCTTTTAAAATCCTATAAATATTTTCTATAATTATTTTGGTGTTTTTCACGAGTGTCAAGTTCAAGGCTTTTTTGAAATATTAGAATTAAAGTTTACCTTTGTAAATGAGCATTTTAATATTTCAAAAGTAACAACGAAATTGATACTCATGAAAAACGCCTTATTTTTTAACAATTAAACAGCCTGCCATCATATCGTGTAATGCTTGTTTATATTTTGTAAATGCTGGCATGAAAAATCCTATAACGAAAGCTGCACTTAAAAACTTACCAAAATATCTACCAGTTGCCCTTTTAAAACTAATTCTATTTCCTTTCAAATCAACAACCTTAATACCTACTGCCATTTTTCCAAGAGTAGCTTGTTTTTTACCACTTTCCATTTTTGCAAAATACAGCCAAACAACTATAATTCCCAAAACATTCATAAAACTTTGATAACTAACATCAAATGTAGATAAAATTTCGTATAAAAAACCAACAAATATAGCTGAAAAAATTCTTTGTAAAATAGAAAGTCCAACTCCAATTACCAAAGCATCAATAATAAATGAGCCAATTCTTGTCCCAATATCAGCATATATTAATGGTTTGTAAACAATTTTACTTTTTTGGTATTCTCCTACAGTTTTTGGTGGTGGTGGAATATGTTTTTTCTCGTCCTTTTTTACAGGTGGAACATATTTATTCTCCTGCTTTTTTACAGGAGGAGTAATTTTTTTTTCTTCCTTCAAAGGAGGAGGAGTTTTTGGTAAAGGTGGTGGTGGTATAGTTTTATTTTCAATTGGTGGACTAACAGGCTCAAAAGTTTCTGTAAATATTTCTTGAGTTGTAGGAGTTTTTTCTTCCTCTTTTTTTGGTAAAATAATTCCACCTTCTTGAGAAATATAAAATGTATAATTAACTCTAAAAGCATGGTCTCTAAAATATTTATTATCTGTAAGATGTGTGTATTTTTTGCTTAAATTTAGATATTCAAAAATAATTTTTTTATTGAAAGTTTTTCTGATTTGTTCATTTTGTTGTCTTAAATATACCGCAATATCTTTAAATGTTGGAGAACTTTTTTTTAGGTCAGTTAAATCGATAATTATTTTAATATCAGTTCCTTTAAAAATGATAGTTAGTTTTTTTTTCATAATTTTAATTATTAATATAGTTTTTAAAGTTGAATAAGTTTTGATATTTTAAAAATCTCTCAAACAAATAAGAAATCTAAATTTATTATTCACTAATTATCAGGCACATTTATAGTGCCTGATAAGATTTATGTAATATTAGGCTATTATTTACTTAGTGAAAATAAAATAATAAGTAACTCCAGAATACGCCGTTTTTTTTGTTCTTTTAATAATTTAATAATCTGCAAATAGCGAGCTATTTAATGACTTCTTAAATTTTTAAAAAGGGCAAAATAAACAAGTAGATTGGGGTTAGTTATTTTTTCTTTTTCACTTAACATATTATTGTGTTATAAAACCTTGTTTTTTCAACAAAAAAACATAAATAATAAGGTGTAAACCAATTCTTAATTCCTAATTCTTAATTAACTTAATAATTGTTTTGATATTCTTTCAAAAATATCATCAACAGTACCTTCTCCTTTTATTTCTACAAGTTTATTTTGTTTTGTGTAATAATCAGCAACTGGTAAGGTTTTTTCAAGATATATTTTTATTCTATTTTGAATCACTTCTTCATTTTGGTCATCTGGTCTATTTTGTTCAATTGCTCTATTTTTTAATCTTCTTGTTAATTCTTCTTCTTTTACTTTTATCATTAAGGTTTTAACAATAGGTTTTTCTAATTTTTCCAATAATTTATCTAATGCAATTGCCTGTTTTACTGTTCTTGGAAATCCGTCAAAAATAAAACCTTTTGCTGTTTTATTATTATTTATTTTATTATTAATCATTCCAATAACAACTTCATCTGCAACAAGTTCACCTTTTTTCATAAATACTTGGGCTTTGCGTCCAAGTTCTGTTTTATTTTTTATTTCTGCACGAAGAAGGTCGCCTGTAGATGTATGAATTAACGAATATCTTTCAACTAATTTGCTGGCTTGTGTCCCTTTTCCACAGCCAGGTGCTCCAAATAAGATAATATTTTTCATCTTTTTTTTATTAAAATGGATAATTGAATATATATAATTGGCATTTTTCAAATTTGTTTTAATTCTAATTTACGATGTTAAATGTCTTTTATTATGACTCATTTAAGCACCAACGGTGCGATAATCACTTTATATTTGTGAATAGAGCAAATAGATAATTTATCTTCCTCACTGCATCTAAGTTCATAAAGTAGAATTAATTTACTTTAATTCTGAAAAGTTGGGAAAACTTTTTTTGTAATATTTATCTGTCTGTTTTTCAAAGAAAAAACAATCTCCTGTATTAAGACTTAAGTACATAGAGTAATGTTTTTTGGGTGTAATAACCTTTTTTGTAATAAAAATCTTCAAATTTGCACTTATCATGCTATTTAGACGTTTCCAAGTCCCCTATTTTTTGCCTTACGGCAAAAAATAAGGGACGTTGGAAAGTCTTTTCGTATAATAATACTTTAGATAATTAAGTCTTAATACATTACTTGGATTTTATTAAAAAGCAATTAATCAATGCTTTAATGTTCTGGTAAAAAGTTTTCCTGACTTTTCAGTTTAATTGTAACTTCAACCTTCGTAAGTATAAATATCTTGTAAATTGCGACCATATCCTTCATAATCTAAACCATAGCCTACAATAAAATCGTTGGGAATAGTTAAGGCAATATAATCAATTTCAAAATCTTTTTTAAATGCCTCAGGTTTAAATAATAAAGTTGCAATTTTTATATTTTTTGGTTCGTAACCTTTTAATTGTTTTATGATATAATCCATTGTTATTCCGCTATCTACAATATCTTCAACCACAACAACAGTTTTATTTTCTATACTTTCGTTTATTCCTATTAGTCGTTTAACTTTTCCACTACTTGTAGTACCTTGATATGAAGCTACTTTAAGAAAAGTGATATGACAATCAAATTCAATTTGTTTCAATAAATCGGAAGCAAACATAAATGCACCATTTAAAATACCAAGAAAAATTACATCTTCATCTTTTAATTCTTCATTAATTTTATCTGCTACTTTTGTAACTGCCTCTTGAATTTTGGCTGAACTAATTGATTTTGTGAATTTTTTATCGTAAACTTTTATTGTTTGCATTAATTATTTTTTTTATAAATCAGATTTTATATTACTGTTTTAATAGAAAAGAAAGTTAATTTTTCATTTTCTTTAATAAATTCGTATTTAACAGGTTCTACCGACTCTCTAAATACATCTATAAGTCCAAGACCTCCTGTAACATAGTATGGAATTCCGTCGCCTCGTAAAACTGTTCTATAAAAAGTATTTAATTGGTCTCTATCCATTTTATTCAAATCGTCCATATAAGTTTTAAACTTATCAGCTTTACTGGTTTCTATATAATTACCTCCACTAATTGCAAATTTCTTGTCAATTTCTGCAAGAATAAAAATCCCCTCTCTATTTCCTTTTTCATTTATATAAGCGTGTTTACTAATGTTTTGTAAAGTTTCAACCATTGTATGAAACACTCTTTTTCGTTGTGTTATTGATTCCATTTTGGTATTATCTTCCACCATTGAAAATACCGAATATATTGTGTCTTCAGAAAAATCACCTTTGTGAGCCAAAATAATTTTTTCTTTACTTATAATTTTATGTAATTTTTTTGTCTCCGAAATATCTATTAAACTATCTTTTTCAATACTTTCGATTAATTTACTTTTTATTCGTATTTGAAAATAAAAAATTGATATTTCATCATTAATACGTTCAAAATCAAAATCTAATTTCTCCTTTGATTTACGTACCATTTCTATAAAACCTAAGCCTGCACCACCTTGTTCCGACAATTTTTTATTTTTTAATACCTTAACATATAAATCCTTTAATTCCTTTTTTTCCAAGCTATTAACACTATCTAACTTCCCCTTAACAAAACCTGCTTTTTCGTTTTCCACTATATTGGAGGTAGAAATATAAAATACATCTCCAACATTTCGTGTTATAAACAACTCATCGGCAAGTTGAAGTTCATTTGCACGATGACTATCTGCATATCTTACAATGTTTTGAAAACTTTCAATCATTAAAAAGGAAAGTTTGTTTCTTAAACTGCGAAAACCTTTTTCGTCTTCAAGATGAGTTTTTATTAGGTCGGTAGCCATACCAAGAACGTAGTTTGTAAAATCTCCTTGATAAAGTAGGCTAAGATTATCTTTCTCAAACTGTTTGAATAATGAATATATTAAATTAGGCATTTTAATTTATTAAATAAATGATTAAGAATTAAGAACTAAGGTAGCTAACTATGTGAAAATTTCACTTTTTAATGGTCTATTTTTATATTTTGTTTAGTTAAAAATTATACTATTATTTTATGCCTTACAAAATGTAAAAAAACTTAAATAAAATGATATTTAGACACAGTCATCTATTTTTGTAAAATTAATCCCAAAGAAAAGTAAAAAAATTGGTTAAACAAAATATATTATGAAATTTATTTTAACTATTTTTTTATAATAAATAACTTTGCTTTAAGAAAAATTTAATTGTTTTTTATCAATTATGTATAATTTATTAATAAACAGAGATATCTTGAATAAATTTTTGAAAATCAATTTTATTATTATTGATAGAAAAATAAAAATTTTGTTTAAATAATAATTATTATCTAAATTTGACAAATTAAATTAACTATCTGCTTATAGACCTCAATTAGTGAAAATAAATAATTTTTATTTAAAATGAAATTAGAAACAATTAACTTTAAAACAGCTATAAATCAAGCATATTTCAAACAAAGTTTAAAATCTGCAGATATTGAATTGTTTAAAAATGAACTTACCAATGTTTTTAATCTTGCCGATAATAAACAAGATGAAGATTATCATAAAAATAATATATCACATTTTTTAAAAACTGTTTATTATAAAGATAAATATATTGTTAATGTAAATAAAAATCAAGACCTTGTAGTAAAACATGGTAATTCAATAAATGATAAGGTTGCAGTAATTCTTGAATTTAAGAAACCTACCGAAAAACGTGATATGATTTCTATAGAAAAGCCTAATACTAAGGCTTTACATCAGTTAGTTTATTACTATCTTAGAGAACGAATAGACAACAAAAATTCATCTATAAAATATTTAATTGCTACTAACTTTAACCAATGGTTTATTTTTGATGAATTATGGTTTGATAAACATATTTTTGGAAATAAAGAATTAGTAAAAAGATATTTAGAGTTTAAATTAAGTGGGCATGATACAAAGTTTTTTTACGAACAAATAGTTAGTAAATTTATTGAAAAATTAGACCGCAATTTGCCTTGCATGTATATTAATTTGAATGATTATAAAAAAATTATTTTTAATTCAGATAAATATAATGAAAATAAACTTATAAATTTATATAAAATATTTTCTCCCGAACATTTATTAAAACTATCTTTTTCAAACGATTATAACCAAATAGATACAGGATTTTACAATGAATTATTATATATTCTTGGTTTGGAAGAGCTTACTAAAGCGGGTAAAGTATTAATAACAAGGATAAAACAAAAAAAACGAAAATCTGGTTCTATATTAGAAAACGCTATAAATATTGTTTCTATTAGGCACAAATTAAAAAATGTGGATAATTTAGAAACATTTGGTGCAAAAGAAGACGAGCAATTATTTAGCATAGCATTAGAATTATCAATAACTTGGTTGAATAGAATTTTGTTCTTGAAACTTCTTGAAGGACAATTAATTAAATATCACAGAGGAAATTTAGATTATGCTTTTTTAAATACCAAAAAAATTAATGATTTTGACGAATTAGACGAATTGTTTTTTGAAGTTTTGGCAATAAAATTAAAAAACAGAACAGACTCGGTTATTTCTAAATTTGGAAATCTACCATATTTAAACAGTTCGTTGTTTGAAATTACTAAGCTTGAAGAAAAAACGTTACAAATATCTGCACTTAAAGACCGTTTAAAAATTCCAATTGCCTCAAACACAGTATTAAAAGACACTAAAGGAAAAAAATTAAAAGGTGAATTAAATACGCTTGAATATTTGTTCAAATTTTTAAATGCTTATAATTTTTCGAGTGAATCAAATGCCGATATTCAGGAAGATAACAAAACAATTATTAATGCGGCAGTTCTTGGTCTGATTTTCGAAAAAATTAACGGATATAAAGACGGTTCTTTTTATACTCCAAGTTTTATTACAACTTATATCAGCCGTCAAACAGTGAGAACCACTGTTTTAAAAAAATTTAATGAAGAAGCAAAACAATCTAATATTTTTAGAGTATCAAATAACTTTGAAGATTTAAAAGACAATATTGACTATAGCGACAAAAATATACGGCAAAAAGCAAACGAAATTATTAATAGTATAAAAATTTGCGACCCCGCAGTTGGTTCGGGGCATTTTCTTGTGTCGGTTTTAAACGAACTTGTGGCGGTAAAAAGTGAACTAAAAATATTGAACGACACTAATAATAGGCGTTTAAGAGGTATAAAAATTGAAAATATAAACGATGAGCTTGAAATAATAGACGAAGAGACAAGTGAACTTTTCAAATATTATGTTAATAATAAAGGTGTGCCACCTTCTGAAATTCAAAATATTCAAAAAACTATTTTTTCTGAAAAAAGAAAATTGATAGAAAACTGTATTTATGGGGTGGATATTAATCCTAAATCGGTGTTAATTTGTCGTTTGCGACTTTGGATAGAGTTACTGAAAAGCACCTATTATAAAGAAAGTGAGCTTGCAATTGCAAATTTTCCAAAATGGGAATTAGAGACTTTACCAAACATAGATATTAATATAAAAACGGGAAATTCGTTGATAAGCAAATTTGATACTGGCTTAAATATTTTTGAACAAAAAGCAGTAAATAATTTGATTATTCAATATAAATTTGTTGCTGAAACATACAAAAAAACAAGCGATTATAAAAAAAAAACTAATTTAAGAGAACAAATTGAACGTTTGAAAAGTGAACTTGAAAAATATACTATTCCACGAGATAAACACTACCGAAAATACTTGAATAAGAAAAATGAACTTGAAAATCATTTAAATATTAAATCTAATAAAAATGTAATTTTAAAACAAATAGAAAAAATAAGTAAAGAAGTTACGGAACTTGAAATTAAATATAAAAAAAATTATTATAAAGTTTATGCAAATTCAATGGAATGGTCTATTGAATTTCCTGATATTTTATCTAATAATGGCAAATTTTGTGGTTTCGATTTAGTGGTTGGAAATCCTCCATATTTTTCTATTAGTAAAGATAAAAAATTAAAAGAAGTAAACGATAACTATTTGACTTACAAACAAACTGGAGATGTATATATGCTTTTTATTGAGCGAGCTATGCAAATTTTGAAAAAAGGTGGAATTTTAAGTTTTATTACTTCAAATAAATGGATGCGTGCTGCTTACGGCAAAAGTTTGCGTAGCTATTTATTACAAAATACTAAAATAGATAAAATAATAGATTTTGATGGTTTAAAAGTTTTTGATAAAGCAACAGTGGACACAAATATTATTTCTGTTTGTAA
>JAOZTW010000015.1:18319-22146 GCA_029938985.1 Bacteroidales bacterium
TATTTTCCTTTTTTTGAAAAAGAAAAAATAATTTTCACTAAAGCATCTCAAACAAAATCTTTTTCTTATGACAACAAAGGATATTATTTACAAAACACTTCGTATTTATTGACTGGCGAAAATCTAAAATATTTATTAGCTTTACTTAACTCAAAATTAATAAATTATGCTTTTTTACGATTTTTTCAATCGGGCGGTATTGAGGGCGAAATAACTGTGCAAGCCGTAAAAGAATTTCCAATTCCAGAAATAACTGAACAAAATATTAAAACGGTAAATAAAATTAAAAAACTTGTTAATAAAATATTGAATGCCAAAGAGAAGAATATAAATTCAGATATTTTGAAAGAGCAAAAAAAAATAGATAAACTTGTTTATAAATTATATGAACTAACTGATGACGAAATAATAATGATAGAAAAATAAAACTTTCGTTGATGTTTAAATTTTAATAAATGAAACAACTTGAAAATAATAACTGTTTTGATTGGGCAAAAGAATTTCCTAAATTATGCGATAAAGATGGCAATTTTGAAGGCTTTGATATAGTGGTTGGAAATCCGCCATATATTCCGCTAAGTAAATTGCCAGAATTAGAAACAGAAAAAGATAACTATTTGACTTACAAACAAACTGGAGATGTATATATGCTTTTTATTGAGAGAGGTGTGCAAATTTTGAAAAAAGGTGGAATTTTAAGTTATATTATTTCAAATAAATGGATGCGTGCATCTTACGGCAAAAGTTTGCGAAGCTATTTATTGCAAAATACAAAAATAGATAAAATAATAGATTTTGATAGTTTAAAAGTTTTTGATAAAGCAACAGTGGACACAAATATTATTTCTGTTTGTAAACAAAAAGATGCAAATAACAAAGTTGAAGCTGTGCGTTTTGACAAAACTTTTAATTTGAAAAAAGATAGTATTTCTCAATATTTTGAGACAAATAAAATACTATTATCTAACTTAAATTCGGATAGTTGGGTGCTATTAACAAACAAAGAACTTCAAATTAAAAATAAATTAATTGAAAAAGGAAAACAGTTAAAAAATTGGAATATTAAAATTAATTATGGTATAAAAACAGGTTTGGATAAAGCTTTTTTTATTGATCAAAATAAAAGAAATGAATTAATATCAAATGACCCAAAATCAGCTGAAATAATTGAACCAATATTGCGAGGACGAGATGTTCATAAATTTTATATTGATAAAAAAAAACAATATTTAATTAATGCTTATAATGGTAAACTGGTTACAATTAAAAATAAAAAAACGAATAAAATTGAAAAAAAACGAATAAATAGAATAAATATTTTAGAATATCCAGCTGTTTATGAGCATTTAAATAAATATGAAACAAAATTAAAAAAACGTAGCGATAAAGGTAAACATTGGACAAATCAGAGAAGTTGTAAGTATCAAGAACTTTTTTATGAAGAAAAAATTATTTATCCAGAAATAACTGGCAGGCGTTCGGAATTTTATTATGATAAAGAAAAACACCTTATTAATAAGACTTGTTTTATGATAACAGGAAAGAATTTAAAATATTTAATTGCTGTTTTATCATCAAAAGTTGTTGAGTTTTTTTTGGAACACGAGGCTCAAAAAATAGGAAAAACAGCAATTCAAAATTCAAAAATATATATTGAAAAAATACCAATTCCAGATATTACAGAAAAAAATATTGTTATTGTAAATAAAATTAAAAGGCTAATTGATAAAGTATTAAATGCGAAAAAAATAAATAATAAAGCTGATATTTGTAAAGAACAAACAAAAATTGATAAGCTTGTTTGTTGTTTATATGAATTATCAAATATTGAAATAGAAATTATTAATAGTTGAAAGTCGGAATTTTATATAGATAAAAATTTGACTTACAAACCTATAAAAAAATAGAATATGTTTAAAAAAGAAGTTTACACAGAACGAAGAAGAAAATTAATGGAAGAAGTAGATAGTGGAATAGTTTTATTGCCAGGTAATCAAGATGTTCCATTTAATTATCCTGCAAATATTTATACTTTTCGTCAAGATAGTTCGTTTTTATATTTCTTTGGAATTAATCAGGCAAATCTCGCAGGATTAATTGATATTGATAATAACGAAGAAATTATTTTTGGTAACGAACTAACAATTGGAAATATTATTTGGATGGGAAGTTTACCAACAATTAAAAATCAAGCAAAAAATGTTGGTGTTGATAAAACTCAGCCTCTTAATGATTTACAAACTTATATTAAAAAAGCTATTTTAGGGGGAAGAAAAATACATTTTCTACCAGCATACCGTCATAAAACGAAAGCTCAATTATCCGAACTACTTGGTATGCAATACTCTTCTATTAATGATTATAAATCTGATGAGTTAATAAAAGCGGTTGTAAAACTAAGGTCTAAAAAAGATAAATACGAAATTGAAGAAATTACAAAAATGGTAGATGTTGCTTATTTGATGCACACTACAGCTATGAAAATGGCAAAACCAGGAGTTGTGGAACGAGAAATTGCTGGTGCAATTCAAGGAATTTCGCTTTCGCATGGCGGACCAGTTTCGTTTCCTGTTATTGTGTCCACAAACGGTCAAACTCTGCACAACAACTACTATGGTAACATTCTAAAAGAAGGTAGATTTTTGGTTACTGATGCTGGTGCTGAGTCCGAAATGTCTTATGCAAGTGATATAACTCGTTCAACACCAGTTGGTGGTAAGTTTAATAGCAAACAAAAAGAAATATATGAAACGGTATTGAAAGCAAATGTAGAAGCAATAAAAGATATAGAAATAGGAAAGCCCTATAGAGACACCCATTTATTGACTGCCAAAATTATTGCTCAAGGTTTAAAAGACATAGGTTTGATGAAAGGCGATATAGATGAGGCAGTTGCCGTAGGTGCTCACGCATTATTTTACCCTCACGGTCTCGGTCACATGATTGGTCTTGATGTTCACGATATGGAAGGTTTAGGCGAAAATAATGTAGGTTACAACAACGAATTTAAAAGAGCTACACAATTTGGTTTAGCATTTTTACGACTCGGACGAAGATTGGAAAAAGATTTTGTTGTTACAGTTGAGCCAGGTTGTTATTTTATTCCAGACTTAATTGATATTTGGAAATCTGAAAATAAGCATTCAAACTTTATTAATTATCAAAAAGTTGAGGAATATAGAGATTTTGGTGGAGTGAGAATTGAAGACGATATTTGGGTTACAGAAAACGGAGGAGAAGTTTTGGGAAAACCAATACCTAAGACTGTTGATGAAATAGAAAATCTATGTCAATAAAATTTAATATATTTGGAATTGTTAAATAATAATTTTATTATTAAAACAATTCCTTATCTATATTATTGAATGATAAGTAAATACAAATATATAACTTATTAAGTATTATTTTTTTTTGCATACAAAAATAAGTTTATTTAAACATATTTAAAAAAAAATCATGAAAAAAATCTTTTTAATCTTAATAATTTTTATAATTTTACAAAATACTTACTCTCAAATATCTCAATGGCGTGGAGAAAATCGTGATGGAAAATATAATAACGAAACAAATTTATTGAAAGAGTGGCCTAAGAAAGGACCTAAATTATTGTGGCATTTTGACGAATTGGGCGATGGACACTCATCTGCTATGGTTACTGATGATAGAATTTATACAGTTGGTACAAATAAAGAATTAAAAACAGGCTTTGTAATAGCCTTAAGTCATAAAGGTAAGGAACTTTGGAAAACAGAATATGGAAAAGAATGGTTTAAAGACTGGGACGGTTCACGCTCATCGCCTTTGGTTTACAACCATAAAGTATATAT
>JAOZTW010000906.1 GCA_029938985.1 Bacteroidales bacterium
ATTTGGCAAAAAACCTGAAATGTTATTAGAAAGGATAATTTCACTAACCACCAATGAAAAAGACCTTGTTTTGGATTTTTTTGTTGGAAGTGGAACAACTTGTGCCGTTGCACATAAAATGAAAAGGCGGTATATCGGTGTTGAACAATTAGATTATATTGAACCTATTCCAGTTTCAAGATTGCAAAATGTAATTGGTAAAACAATAAAAGCCGAAGGAGAACTACATGAAAAACTTAAATTTGACCAATCCGGTGTTAGCAAAGCCGTAAACTGGCAAGGCGGTGGCAGTTTTGTGTATTGCGAATTAATGGAATACAACCAAAAATACATAGACCAGATAATGCAAGCCGAAAACACCGAAACGCTTTTAACTATTTGGGAAGATATGCGAGAAAATGCGTTTTTAAATTATCTGTTCAATAACAAAAGCTTCGATAAAAATATTGAAGATTTTAAGCTATTAGAATTAGAAGAGCAAAAGAAATTTCTGTTTGAATTATTAGATAAAAACCAGTTGTATTTGAACTACGGAGAAATAGAAGATGAAAACCATACTATCAGCGAAACAGATAAAAAATTAAACAATCAATTTTATAAAACAAGATAATGGCAACAAAAACATTAAACGATACATTAAACATGCTCTTTGAGTTGGGTTATGTAGATATTGCTGTTCCCCAGTTTATAAAAGACAATTTACAACATACGCCACGTCCATATCAAGAAGAAGCATTCGAGCGGTTTATTTATTATTTAACCGACTACAAACACCGCAACGAACATGCACATTTGTTGTTTCAAATGGCAACAGGTAGCGGTAAAACTATGGTTATGGCAGGTGCAATAATTTATTTATACAACAAAGGATACCGCAATTTCTTGTTTTTTGTAAACAGCACCAATATAATAAATAAAACAAGAGAAAATTTTTTAAATCCACAATCATCAAAGTATTTATTTGCTCAAACTATTGAAATTGAAGGGAAAAAAATAAATATTAGAGAAGTAGATAATTTTGACAGCAGCAACCCCGATGATATAAATATTATATTTAGCACCGTAGCAGGATTACACAGCCGTTTTAATACACCACGAGAAAACAGCATCACTTATGCCGATATTGCCGACAAAGAAATTGTTTTAATGTCGGACGAAGCTCACCATATAAATGCACTGACAAAAAAGAAACTCAACAAAGGCGAAACCCAAGACCTTACATCGTGGGAAAACACTGTGAATAGTATTTTTAATGCAAATCATAAAAATCTAATGATTGAGTTTACGGCAACATTAGAACTTTCGCACGAAGCAATCAGTAAAAAATATGCCGATAAAATTGTATTTGATTATCCGTTAAAACAATTCAGAGAAGACGGTTATTCAAAAGAAGTAAAAACCCTGCAATCCGATTTAAAACCAATAGACCGAGCAATTCAGGGAATTATTCTTAGTCAGTTTCGTTTGAAGATTTTAAATAAGAATGGTTTACAGATTAAACCAGTAATCCTTATGAAATCGAAAACAATAAAGGAAAGTGAAGCCTTTGAAACAGAGTTTCATAATACTTTACGAAACCTTACGCCTGTAACCATTGAAAATATCCGACAGCGAAACCAAAACAACGATGCTATTGATAAGGCTTTTAAGTATTTCGATAGTGTAAATATTTCGGCTCAAAATCTGATAGATGAATTAAACGAAGGATTTTCGGAAGAAAAATGTATATCGGTAAATTCGCAAAATGACAGCGAAGAAAAGCAATTAATAATAAATACATTAGAGGATAAAGACAATGAATTTAGAGTTGTTTTTGCAGTGGATAAATTAAAT
>JAOZTW010000907.1 GCA_029938985.1 Bacteroidales bacterium
TCACTTTTCCTAGGCTAGTCGAATAAATTCATCAATAAGTATTATTTGTTTTAATTTGCCTTATTGAAATTAAAAACACAACAATTGACTATTATGGCTTTATTTATAAAAAATGTAACTTCAAGCTCCAGCTTGGAGAAACAGCGAATAGGCTACAAATCAAGTAATTTGTTGAACAAGTATGCGACTATTATACGTTTCTCCAATCTGAAGCTTGAAGTTACATTTCTTTTTAGTTAATAAACATATTTTGATATTATTAAAAATTAGTTCAAGATATGACTTTTGTTACATTTTTATATTTTTAAGATTGTTATTATTGCAATTTATTTATTGATTTTGAAACCAATTAACATTTAATATTAATTTTTTATACTAAGATAAAATGAACAATAAATTATCTAAATTCATGGATGGCGTAATTGCCAACAACCCAGGCGAGAAGGAATTTCATCAAGCAGTTTTTGAAGTTGCAGAAAAACTAATTCCTTTTATAGAAGACAATCCAAAATATGCAAAACTTAGAATATTAGATAGAATTGTTGAACCAGAGCGAGTTATTATGTTTAGAGTGCCTTGGCAAGATGACGCAGGAAATATTGAAATAAATAAAGGATATCGCATAGAATTTAATAGTGCAATTGGTCCATATAAAGGTGGTTTGAGGTTTCACCCAAGTGTAACATTAAGCATTTTGAAATTTTTAGGTTTTGAACAAATTTTCAAAAACAGTTTAACTACACTACCAATGGGAGGAGGAAAAGGTGGTTCTAATTTTAATCCGAAAGGAAAATCGGATAATGAAATAATGCGTTTTTGTCAGAGTTTTATGTGTGAACTTTTTAGACACATTGGACCAAACTCAGACGTGCCAGCAGGAGATATTGGTGTGGGAGGCAAAGAAATAGGATTTCTTTTTGGACAATACAAAAAATTAAGAAACGAATTTACTGGTATATTAACTGGTAAAGGAATAGAGTGGGGGGGAAGCCTTATGCGTCCCGAAGCTACTGGTTTTGGAAATGTGTATTTTGCAAAAGAAATGCTTGCTACAAAAGGACAAACCTTGGAAGGAAAAACTGTATCAGTTTCTGGTTTTGGTAATGTGGCTTGGGGAGCAGTTCAAAAAGCTGGAGAACTTGGAGCAAAAGTTGTTACTATTTCTGGTCCTGATGGTTATATTTATGACCCAGAAGGAATTACGGGTGAAAAAATTGAATATATGCTCGAACTTCGTGCCACAAACAATGATATTGTAGAACCTTACGCAGAGGAATTTGGAGTTGAATTTTTTCCAAACAAAAAGCCTTGGGAGCAAAAAGTGGACGTAGCTTTACCTTGTGCTACTCAAAACGAACTAAATATTGATGATGCCAAAGTTCTTATTGCTAACGGTGTTATATGTGTGTCGGAAGGTGCTAATATGCCATGTACTCCCAAAGCTATTGAAGAGTTTCAAAAAGCAAAAGTTTTATATGGACCAGGCAAAGCCGCAAATGCTGGTGGTGTTGCAGTGTCGGGATTAGAAATGAGTCAAAATTCGCTAAGATTTAATTGGACTGCCGAAGAAGTTGACCAAAAACTTCAACGAATAATGATAGATATTCATCAATCGTGTGTGAAATACGGCACAGAAGGTGATTTTGTTGATTATGTAAAAGGTGCAAATATTGCTGGTTTTGTAAAAGTAGCCGACGCTATGATTGCACAAGGAGTAGTGTAATTAAGAATTAGGAATTAAAAATTGGTTTACACCTTAAAATTTAATTATTTATAAAAATTTTTGGCGTTTTTCACGAGTGTCAAGTTCAAGGCTTTTTTGAAATATTAGA
>JAOZTW010000299.1 GCA_029938985.1 Bacteroidales bacterium
ATTACAACTGTTTGATAATTATATTATTATGAAAGCAAAAACTTTAGTAATTAAATCATAAAAATCAAAATAGAACATCAACATAAACTGGTTTTACACCAAAAAGAAAAAATTCTTGCAGGAATTGGATATGCAAGTAGAATTCAAAAACTCACAGATTGTTGCAAAACAATGATTTAACTTTAATAGAAGTAAAAGCAAATAAACAACCTGTTGCTATTTATATTAAGGAAAGAAATTTTGTGACGCATAAAATTAAACTGTATAAAAACGATGTATTATATACTTTCTCTGATGGTTTTCCAGACCAACTGGGAGGAGAAAGTAAACGAAAATATGTGAGTAAAAATTTCAAAAAATTATTATTGGAAATAAGTCAAAAACCAATGAATGAGCAAAAAACTATTCTAAATAAGACACTTGAATATTGGAGAAATGGATACGAACAGATAGACGATATTCTTGTTACAGGAATTAAAATAACGCAGTAAACAAGAATTAAGAATTAGGAATTAGGAATTAGGAATTGGTTTACACCTTAAAATTTATTTTTTATAACCAAATAAGGCATATACGTAAATACAAGATGATCAGAGGTATCCAATTTTATTTGGTTAGCCATTTTTTTTATGAAATAAAAAATAATAAATTTTATAATAATCAATTCTTTTTATTAATTTTGTGTTTTTTATTTTTCATTGAGTGAATTATAAAAAAATTAAGTTTTTGATATGTGTAGATTTTTTTGTACTTTATTCAATTTTGTATAAGCATTTAATAATGATTTATTTAAGATTTTTTTCAAACATAATCACACAATTTAAATTTAAATAAATAGGCACGTTTTTTGATTTTTAAATATTTTAGGCATTTAAAAACAAAAGCTAATAAGCTATAAGAAAAAGAGCAATAAATATATGTTTTATCAAAATAGTATTCTTAAAAACATAATTTTTTTCTATTCACTTAAACTTATAGTTTGATAAACTAATATCAAAATTATGACTAACAGTATATTAATAGTTGATGATAACATACTTAATATAGAACTACTTACATCAGTTTTATATGCAGAATCTTATGATATATTTACTGCATCAGATGGATTAAGGGCTGTAGAAATAGCAACAGATAAACTTCCTGATTTAATTCTTTTAGATGTTATGATGCCAGATATGAATGGATATGAAGTTTGCCAAAGATTAAAAGAACAAAACACAACCAAAGATATTCCAATTGTTTTTCTCACAGCACGTTCCGAAGAATATGCAATAGTTGAAGGTTTTGAAGTAGGTGGTGTTGATTATATTACCAAGCCATTTAATCATTCCGAGTTATTGTTAAGAGTTGCTACTCATCTAAAAATAAAAAACCAGAAAACATTAATTTTACAACAACAAAATGAGCTGTTAAAGAAAAATGTTCGTTTGGAAAAAATTAATAAGGAATTAAATTTATCAAATGAAAAAATTTTAAAAAATACAGAACTTATTGTTGAAAAAGAAAATAAATTTAGGTCAATTTTCAATAATATTACAGATATTTTTTATCGTACTACCCTTGATGGAAAAATTCTTTTATTAAGTCCATCTGCAAAAAAAATATTTGGAGAAGGGAGTTTTATTGATAACGAAATTAATTTGAATGATAAAAAAACTTTTTTTGATACAAAGACTCGCCGTAAATTGTTAGATAAACTTTTTAAGAATGGAAAAGTAAATAATTATTTACTTAAACTGCAAACTTTTGATGGTAATGAAATATTTGTTGAGGCAAATAGTTATTTAATTTTTAATGAAAAAACGAATCAACCAGTTGCAATTGAAGGAATTTTACGTGATGTTACTGAAAAACAATATTATAAACAAATATTAGAGGATAACGAAAAACGATTAAATTCTATTTTTGAAAATGTTCAATCGGGAATTGTGGTTATTGATGCAGAAACATTATACATAGTTGATGCAAATCCTGCTGCAAAAAAATTGATAGGAGATGTTGAAAATTACTCTAAGTTAAATTCATGCAAAATTTTATGTTCACTTAAAGCTATAGATGATTCGTGTCCGATATTAAAAAATGGAAAAAAAATAAATAACTATGAATGTAATATTATAGATATACATCACAAAAAAATTCCTATAGTAAAATCTGTTACAGAGTTTTTTCTTAAAGATAAAAGATATTTTTTAGAAACTTTTGTTGATATTTCGCAACAGAAAGAAATGCAAAAGCAATTAGAAATACAAAATAAAAAGATTGAAGAACAACATAATGAAATTATTTCAAGTATTAATTATGCTTTTAAAATTCAAGACGCTCTTTTACCTTCCGAGGATTTTTTGAAAAATTTTATGCCAGAAAATTTTATTATATACAAACCAAAAGATATAATTAGTGGGGACTTTTATTGGACAAAACAAATAAACAATACACTTTTCATAGCAGTAGCAGATTGTACTGGACATGGTGTTCCTGGAGCATTTATTAGTACAATTGCAATTACTTTGTTAAACGAAATTGTAGGACGACGTTTTATTTTAGAAACAGATGAAATTCTAAATGAATTAAGAAAACAAGTAATTTTATTGCTTCATCAAGATTATATGCGTAAAAAAACTATTCACGATGGTTTAGATATTTCACTTTGTTCTATAAATCTTTTTAATTTTGAAATGAGTTTTTCGGGTGCTAATAATTCATTAGTACATATTGCTAAAAATTTGAATACTGATAAATTTGAGTTACAACAAATAAAAGCAGATAAAATGCCAATATCTTCTTATGTAAGATTAGACCCTTTTTCAAAAAATAAAATAATTTTAAAAGAAAATGATAAAATATATTTATTTACAGACGGATACGCGGACCAAATAGGAGAAAGACGACAAAAAAAATTCTATAAAAAAAGATTATTAAACCTTTTTCTCGAAATAAATGAATATCCAATGAAAGAGCAAAAGGAAGTTTTGGAAAATATTTTTTATAAACGTAAAGGAAATTTTATGCAAATTGACGATATAACTATTATTGGTATAAAAATATCTACAAATTTAGGAAAAGTAGATTTGTTTTAAAAATAACTAATTTTTAGGCATGTTTCAAATAAATGTAAAGCATAAATGAAACATGCCAATTTTAATGATGTAAGTGAAAAAGAAAAAATAACTAACACCAATCTACTTGTTTATTTTTTTAAGGTGTAAACCAATTCCTAATTCCTAATTCCTAATTCTTAATTTTTAATTGCCGTATCAATATACATGGATTTATTAAAAAATGAAATAAAATTTCTAAGTGGAGTTGGTCCAAAAAAAGCTTCATTATTACAGAACGAACTAAAAGTATATACTTTTGAGGACTTATTGTATTATTTTCCATTTAGATATACCGACCGAACAAAATTCTACAGTGTAAACCAGATAAGAGAAGATTTACCATACACACAATTGAAAGGAAAAATTAGTAGTCTTGTAACTGCTGGTGAAGGACGCAAACAACGACTACATGCCGAGTTTTACGACTCCACAGGTAGCATTGAACTTGTTTGGTTTAAGGGAGTAAAATGGGTAAAACAAAATATAAAACCTAACACACAGTATGTTTTGTTTGGAAAAGCCTCGCTTTATAATAGTAAGTTTACGATAACGCATCCCGAATTTGAAGAGTTTTCTAAATACGAATCTAAGATAAAATCCTCCTTACAAGCCGAGTATCATACATCTGAGATGTTAAAAAAAGGATATGTTAATTCAAAAGCAATTTTAACATTTCAAAGAAATATTTTTAAAGCACTTGGTACTAAAATACAAGAATCGTTACCCAACTACTTGATAGATAAATTTAAACTAATTTCTCTTCACGAGGCATTAATAAATATTCATTTCCCAAAAAATACAGATTTATTATTTCAAAGTCAAAGAAGACTTAAATTTGAAGAGCTTTTTTATAATCAACTTACGCTTTTAAAACAAAAAAAACTACGTGTCAATAATACAAAAGGTTTTGTTTTTACAAAAGTAGGTGATTATTTTAATAATTTTTATAAAAATAATCTTAAGTTTGAACTCACAAATGCACAAAAAAGAGTTTTAAAAGAAATTAGACGTGATTTTGGCTCCGGCAAACAATGTAACAGACTTTTGCAAGGCGATGTTGGTAGTGGAAAAACTATTGTGGCTCTAATGGCAATGTTAATAGCGTTAGACAATGGTTTTCAGGCATGTATTATGGCACCTACCGCAATACTTGCAACACAACATTTTGATACTATATCAGAACTATTAGAAGGCTTAAATATTAATATTAATATTCTTACAGGTTCTTCAAAAACTAAACAACGCAGGCAAATTCATGAAGAATTGGAAAACGGAGAATTAAATATACTTGTAGGAACTCACTCATTGATAGAGGATAAAGTAAAATTTAAAAATCTTGGACTTGCAATTATTGATGAACAACACAGGTTTGGAGTGGCTCAAAGAGCAAAAATGTGGGCAAAAAATACTAATCCACCGCATATTGTTGTAATGACTGCAACACCAATTCCTCGCACATTATCAATGACTGTTTATGGCGATTTAGATGTTTCGGTAATAGACGAACTACCACCTGGCAGAAAACCTGTAAAAACCTATCATTATTTTGATACGCAACGTCTTAAAGTTTTTGGTTTTATAAAAAAACAAATTCAAGAAGGCAGGCAAATATACATTGTTTATCCATTAATAAAAGAGTCTGAAACAATGGATTACAAAGACTTAGAAGACGGTTACGAAAGTATTACAAGGGCATTTCCTGCACCAAAGTACGCTGTTAGCGTTGTGCATGGACAGATGAAAAACGATGAAAAACAAAAAGCAATGCAGTTGTTTATAAAATGTCAAACTCAAATAATGGTAGCCACAACAGTAATAGAAGTTGGTGTTAATGTGCCAAATGCAACTGTAATGATAATTGAAAGTGTTGAAAGATTTGGCTTGTCGCAATTGCATCAGTTGCGTGGAAGAGTAGGGAGGGGAGCAGACCAATCTCACTGTGTGTTAATGTCTGGCTACAAGCTTTCTAAAGAAGCAAAAAAACGAATATCAACTATGGTAGGTACAAACGATGGTTTTAGAATTGCCGAAGTAGATATGCAAATTAGAGGACCAGGCGATATAGCTGGTACACAACAAAGTGGAGTACCTTTTGAATTTAAACTGGCAAGCCTTACTAAAGATACAAATATATTACAAATAGCAAGACAAACAGCAACCGAAATTATTGAAAATGATGCTAACTTAGAAAAGCAAGAAAATAAAATTCTTTTAATTCATTTAAAAAAAATAAATAAACATAAAAACAGATGGGGAATTATTAGTTGAAAAATGAAATTCAATTGAAACACAGTTGAAATTCAGTATCAGTTGCCACGTGCTTTAGCTCGTGGTTACATGAAACACAGTTGAAATTCTGTTGAAAAATTAATTGAAATTTAGACCTCAAAAAAATATAAGTAAAAATGAAAATACCAGAAATATTAAATAATTCAAAAAAGACTCTGTTCTCCTTTGAGTTATTGCCACCATTAAAAGGTGGGAGTATAAAAGATATATATAAAACTATTGACCCTTTAATGGAATTTAATCCTCCATATATAAATGTTACTTATCATCAAGAAGAGCTGGTGCTAAAGAAACGTGCAAATGGACTTTTGGAACAAAAAACAGTGCGTAAACGACCTGGAACAGTGGCTATTGCAGCTGCAATAAAAAACAAATATAAAGTTGAACTTGTCCCACATTTGATATGTGGAGGTTTTACAAAAGAAGAAACTGAAAATGCTTTAATTGACCTGAATTTTCTTGGAATAAATAATATTTTAGCTTTACGAGGCGATATTCAAAGTGGACAAAAAAGTTTTATTAAAGAAGAAAGTGGACATGGACATGCTATGGGTTTAGTAAAACAAATAGTAGAATTAAATAAAGGTAAGTATCTTGATGAAGAGTTATTTAATAAGCAAGCAACAAATTTTAGTATTGGAATTGCTGGATATCCAGAAAAACATCCAGAAGCTCCAAATATGGAAATGGATATTTATTATTTGAAAAAGAAAATTGAAGCAGGAGCTGAATTTATTGTAACTCAAATGTTTTTTGATAATAAAAAATATATTGATTTTGTAAAACTTTGCAAACAAAATGATATTAATATTCCAATAATTCCAGGAATAAAACCTATTTCCACATTAAAACAACTAAATATTTTACCCCGAATTTTCAGTATAGATATTCCTTCGGAATTGACAAGCGAAATTATTAAAGCAAAAAACAAGGAACATATAAGAGAAATAGGTATTGAATGGGCTATTAATCAGTCAAAAGAACTGAAGAAAGCAAATGTTCCTGTTATTCATTACTACACAATGGGAAAATCTTTGAATATTCAAAAAATTGTTACGAAAGTTTTTTAGGAGTTGTAAACTAAGGCATATTAAAACATGGCTCATATAGACAATCAAGGTCTTGATATTATTCTGTAATCATCTTATTACAC
>JAOZTW010000300.1:0-1989 GCA_029938985.1 Bacteroidales bacterium
TAAAAAAGCAAAAATGATAATCAATAATTTAGTTCAAACTTTAAGATTATTCTTAATCTATATTTCTATTTTTTTTAGTAATAATTCTATCCAATCTTCTTTTTGGACAGAATTAGTAGCGAGTTCCATTGGAGTTTTACCTTTTCTTTTTCCTCCCATAAATACTCTGTGATTGTGATAAAACATAAATAGATTAAGAAAATTTTGTGTTATTTTATTATTCGAACTGTTCAAATAAAATCTCAATATTGAGTTAATACATTCTACTGCTGCCGAACTTTGAATTATGTGATTTAAAGTTTGATAAACAGTATTTTTAAAGTCTTCATACTTCTGATTACCAATAAGTTCTTTGACTTATTTTAATATATAATTCTCTCTACGTTTTAATTTGTTAGTGCGAAATTTATTTTTGCTTTTTATTCTATTTTTATCTACTTGCCAAGCCAAAGATAACAATTTTAAGGTCTTATTATCAATTGTTTGTGAGAGTAAATTTATTTTTTCTTTTGCTGTCTTATAAAAAGTAAATAAATCGGATTTGCAATTTTCTATACTTTTGACTTCTTTATTTATCTTTTTGTTATTTAAGCTTTTAAGATATTCAATAGCAACATCAAAATCCATGCGAACAGATTCTATATCTTTTAAAATGCCCTCTTTATCAAAAATTTGAAAGCTCTCTAACAACCAATGATATATAATTTCAAAATGTTCGTATAGTTCTATTGCTTTGTCTGTTTTATCATATATTTTTAGAGTTTCATTTAAGTATTTTTGTCGTTGTTCTTCACTTTTTGCCTTATCAAATTTATGCTCTAATTTTGTTTCTAATTCAAGTAAATTATATGCACTTTTAAAAAAACGGTTTTCATATAGTCCTAATCTATGGGCTACTGCATGAAATGTATCAGATTGTCGGTCAATATCTGATAATTCACAATTCACAGCAGCTTTCATGCCAGTTCCTTCATCGTTGGTTATTTGCAAAAAAGAAATATTTTGTTCTTTAATACTCTGAAAATGTGAGACCCACGCTTTTTTTGAACGATTATCTGATAGTTCTATTTTTAATATTAAAAAGCTAACCGGATCAATTGTTATTAAAATTGGCGAACTTTTTGCATAAATTTCATCACTTGCAATAGAAAAAGTAAAGCCGTCTACATTTTTGATATTTAACTTATTACCAAGTTCTTCTCCTATTTCTGTTAATTTTTGACTTATAAAACCTACTGAATTATTATGAATATCAAAACGTTTCATTATTTTAGAAATACTTGGAATGCTACATTTGCCCTCCATACGTTGAGAAAGTATATATTTTAAGTAGTCGTTATTATCGTTAACGAACTTATTAGAACTATCATCTTCAAATATATTTTCAAATTTCTTGCTATTATTATAGATAAATGTCCGAGAAGTATTATATTTTTTCGCTAAATGAGTGGCAGTTCCCCATTCTTTCTGAAATAGAAAAATAAAGGCGATTAAAAAACGGTCTTTATAACTTAAATCTTCTCGTCTGACAAAAGCGACGAGACTTTTTTTTGGGCGTTCATAAGTTGTATTTTTAGATTTGTTTAAAAATGCTAAGATACAAATTTATTCGCACATTTATAATCTTTTTTGAAAAAAAGAGTAAACATACTTATGAAAAATGCCAAATCTTCTTAGTTTCTAATTTTATCAAATTCGTAACGTTCTTTATTTATATAAATAATATTTGCTTCCGAATTGTTGTATTTTATATAATCAATAATTTGATATAGTAAATAGCTTTTCCCTACACGTCTTTGTCCCACAATTACTTTTATCAAATTTTTATCTAAAAAAGGAATTATTTTATTGATATATAAATTTCGATTGATATAATTTTGTTTCATTTATGTATTATTTTTTGGCAAAAATAGAAAAACTTTCATTTATACATGAAACTTTCTTGAAAAAATAATTTTATTTCTCTTATACATGAAATGTTTTTGACAA
>JAOZTW010000300.1:2089-6534 GCA_029938985.1 Bacteroidales bacterium
AATGGTTTTATTTCACTTATACATGAAATGTTTTTGATAAAATGGTTTTATTTCACTTATACATGAAATGTTTTTGATAAAATGGTTTTATTTCATATATAAACTGAAAATCTCTCTGACAGTAATTTATTGTCCAACTTTATGTGTTGTGCGGTTTGCATTTATACATAATTATCCCTTTTTCCAATATATGTTTTTTTAAATTTTTATTTTTTATAATTTCAAAATGTACTACATCTATAAAGTATGGAATAGGAATTGTTTCATTTAATTTGTAATTTATTTTTGATAAAATTCTGTTTGTTATTTGTTTACCAAAAATAGCAATATCTATATCAGAGCCATTTTTGTAGTTTCCCATAGCTCGTGACCCAAAAATTACGGCTTTATCAATTTCTGTATATTTTTCTAAAACAGCAAATATATAAGCGATATCGCTTTCTAATAAACCAAAATTATTCTTTTTCATTTTCTGATTTTAAAAAAAAGTAAAGTTCTTTTATTGCGGGGTAATATTTTTCAGATATTTTTTTACTTATGTTAAAAATAGTTTCCTCATCGTAAATATGTGTAGTTGTATTTCTATCATCAAGTGCGTCAATCCATAGGTGTCCATTTTTAATTATATTTATTTGAAAAGCTTGTTTTATTGTGCTTCTTGGACTTTTAACTGTAAAACCTAATGCTTCTAAATAGTCTTTCATTGTCTTCCACGACAATTCAAATGCTATTTCGTAAAACTGAATTAATCCTCCGAGTTCGGCTTCCGATTTATTTTTTATTTGAACAGTTCTTTCTAATAGTTGAAAGGTTTTCTCAAAATTTTGAAATCGTTGTTTCCATCTAATTTGTTTATTCTGTTTCATTTTTTTTGTTTTCCTTGTACAACATTACTAAAATTTTCTGAGAAATATTTTTCCAGATTTTGTTCTCCTTTTTTTATTTCTTTTTTAAATTTTTTATATGCCTTTTGTTGTGAATGCAAGATTGCAAAGTTATGAAAAATCCATTTAAGTTTGGTTTTAAATCTAAAATTTCTGTAAATTATTAATAAATATTCTTTAAAGTTTACTTCAATTTTTGGTATGTAATTAAAAATCTTAAACTTATAATATAATACTGTAAAATTTATTTTGTAATTATACTTGTAGCTTAAAAAATGATAATGAAAAACCGAAGAATTGGCATCGTAAATTGTTTTAAACCCTTTCTCCGTAGCATTTTTTATCCACAGCATATCTTCGCCAAACATAACCTCTTCAAATGGCAATTTTAATAATGTACTTTTGCGATACATTGTGTTTACATCATCATAGAAAATAGCTCTATCTTGTTCCTGTCCCGATAATTTAATATAACTGTTAGGTTGTTCAAAATATGTTTCAATAATTCTCGCTTTGCTAACTGGACGATACCATTGATGTGGATTTTTGTTTTTATCGTGTGGCGTAACCTGCTGACCTACTACGGCTACAACTTTTTTGTCCTCAAAATGTTTAATCATTATTTCAAGCCAATCATCTGTAGCTGGATATGCGTCTTGAACGGTCATAACAACAAATTCTCCTTTTGCAAGCGACACGCCATAGTTTCGTGTTCCGCCATGACTAAAATCTTCGGGCGGAATTTTATAGAGCCGTATAAATTTATAATTTTCTAAAATTTCTATAGTATTATCAGTAGAGCCAGAATCTATAATTATTACTTCGGTTTGTTTGAACAAAGTCTGTTTTTTTATGCCGTCAATACATTTGGCTATTGTAGAAGCAGCGTTTTTTACTGGAATAAATATTGATATTTTTGGAAACACCACTTTCATTATTAATTTTTTATGAGATTGTTGAATAATGAAGACAAATAGGAAAATTATTTTGGCGTTTTTCATAAGAGTAAAGTACAAGGCATTTTAATTTTTCAAATATCGCAGTTTACTTATTGTAAATGAGGATTTTTAAAATAATCAAAATAACGCAGTAATTTGCATTTATGAAAAATGCCGTTATTTTTTAACAATCTCTATATTATGTTCTTCAATTATTTTTTGTATTGTATTTAATCTATTTTTCCAAGTATTATTTTTAGCAAAGTCAAGGCATTTTTGTAAACTTTGCTTTGAATCCAATTCATTGTTTTGTAACTTATCTATTAGCCCTTTAAATTGTTGTTCGTTGTTATACAGATAAGCAAAATCATTAAATTTTTCGGTTTCGCCGTATTTGGTTAAAATAACAGGTTTTCCACTGGCAATATATTCATAAGCTTTAACTGGATTAACGCTTTTTATTAGCTCGTTTATTTTAAAAGGCATAATTAAAGCATCTGCTTTTTTCATTATGCTAAAAACATATTTATGCTCAACTGGAGGATAATATTTAATCTTATTATTTTCAGGTATTTCAACATCTTTAGGACCTATAAGAATAAGATTTATATTATCTACCTGATTTAAAACATTGATAATAGTATCAAAATCGAACCAAACCGAAATAGTTCCAATATAAATAATTTTTTTAGTCTTATTTACAGAAAACAAATCAGCTATTTTATCCGATAGTTCAATATGCTTGCGATTTAATTCTAAAGATGCCAAGGCATTATTTACAACAAAAATATTACGTTCTAAATTATATCTTTGTAGTAATTTGTTTTTTAGGTAATCAGACGAGCATATCAATATGTCGGCATTGTTGCAAACTTTTTTCTCAAGGTTAAATAATAAATTAGAAGTTTCTTTATTTTTATTTTTATAAATTTCGAGCATATCGTCCATGCAGTCATATATAAGTATCTTTTTTTTTGTTAATCCTTTTTCAACTAAATTAAATTGTGCAGGAAATGTTAGCCAAATAATATTGTTTTTTTTAACCTGATAAAATATTATAATTTTTTTCAAGTAATAAAATAAAATAGTTATAATTCGTTTATTTTTAAATGGAGATTCTAAATAATTTTGAATTTTAAGACTCTTACTTTCATGTTTTTTTGTAACATTATCTTTACCTTTTTCACAATAAACTTTTATTTTATAAAATTTACTTAATCCTTCTGCCAAAAAATGTGGGCGTTGTTTTATCCATCCCCACGAAACGTGCATTAAGTACAATATTTTTGGTTTTTTCATAAATTATGCTTAATTATTTCAAATATTTGTTGCGAAGTTGTACCGTTACCATAAGGATTTACGGCATTTGCCATTTTTTTATACGCTTTTTTGTCTTCTATTAGTTCTATACATTTAGATTTTATTATTTCAGGTTCGGTGCCAGTTAGCACACAAGTTCCTGCTTCTATTCCTTCCATTCGTTCGGTAACATCTCTCAAAACAAGTACTGGTTTTCCTAACGATGGAGCTTCCTCTTGAATGCCACCAGAGTCGGTTAGTATAAAATAAGTTTTACTCATCAGCCATATTAATTTAGAATATATCAATGGTTCTATAAGGTGTACTCTCGGAGTATTTTCTAATATTTTATATACTATTTTTCGTACTTTAGGATTAAGATGAACTGGAAAAACAAATTCAATATCAGTATATTTTTTTGCTATAAATTCTATTGATTTACAAATATTTACTAATGGTATTCCCAGATTTTCTCTACGATGAGCAGTTATAAGTATAATTTTTTTAGAAAAATCGACAAAACTAAATTCATTTTTAATATCAGTATTTGTTTTAATAATTTCTAAACCATGAAAAAGAGCGTCAATAACAGTATTTCCTGTATTCCAAATGTTTTCATTTATGTTTTCGTTGATTAGGTTTGTTTTGGCGTTTTCGGTAGGTACAAGGTGAAAATTTGCAATATTGCCTATTAGCTTTCTGTTAATTTCTTCAGGGTACGGAGAATATTTATCAAAACTTCTTAAACCAGCTTCAATATGAGCTACTTTAATTTTATTATAAAAACCAGCTAATGCTCCAATAAAAGCGGTTGTTGTATCGCCTTGTACAAATATTAAATCTGCTGAGAAATGATTTAAAGTATCTTGTATCCCAACAATTCCTTTTGTTGTGATATCTAATAGAGTTTGACCTTTCTTCATTAAATTCAAATCAAAATCTGGTTTTATATCAAAAAACACTAACACTTCGTCTAACATTTCACGATGTTGTGCCGTAACACAAACTTTTGTTATAAATTTATTTGATTTTTTAAATTTAATGATAACTGGTGCCATTTTAATAGCTTCTGGTCGTGTACCAAATATAAATAAGATTTTTTTCATTTGTTTAGTTTGTTTTTAATGATATTAATTCAATTTGCCTTACTGACTTGTGTAAGTTTGTTTTTAATGATATTAATTCAATTTGCCTTACTGACTTGTGTAAGTTTGAGAAATAACAGAATTAATGTTCCTGAAATTTATTAGGCATATTAATGACATTAGTTAATTATTAAATTATTTCTTCTATATGTATAAGTTCCCAAGCATTATAAACGAGT
>JAOZTW010000301.1 GCA_029938985.1 Bacteroidales bacterium
TATATATGATGAGTTCGTTTGGAGTTTTAATTTGCTTAAATGCCGAAAATGGACAAGAAATTTGGAAAATTGATTTGTTTGAAAAATATGGTGGTAGAAATATTCAATGGGGAGTTACTGAAAATCTGGCATTTGAAAACGAAAAATTATTTGTAACAGTTGGTGGCGAAGAGGCTAATGTAATTGCATTAAATAAAGACGATGGTAGCTTAATTTGGAAATCAAAAGGTTTGGGTGAAAAAAGTGCATATTGTTCTCCGCAAATTATTGAACATGCTGACAACAAAGTGTTAATTACTCAAACAGAAAAACATGTTCTTGGAATTGAAATTTCTACAGGAAATGTATTATGGTCGCACGAATTTATCAATCAATATGGTGTGCATCCAAATACTCCAATTTATAAAGATGGTTTGTTATTTGTTTTTAGTGGGTTTCGTAAAGGAAGCATTATGTTGCAAATTGCAGAAGACGGAAATAGTGTTACCGAAATTTGGAAGCTCAAAGAAATGGATTGTAAAGTAGGAGGAGCTGTAGAATTAAACGACAGGATTTATAGTTCAAGTGGTTCTAAAAACATTTGGTTTTGTTTAGACTGGAAAACTGGTGAAATTTTATATACCACAAAAGAATTTAAAAAGGGAAATGTAATTTGGGCTGATGGATTACTTTACTGGTACACAGAACAAGATGGAGAAATTGTTCTTGTTGAACCAACAGATAATGAATTTAAAATAATTAGTTCTTTTGAAGTTCCTCGTGGAAAAAAGCAACACTGGGCTCATATTTCAATTCATAATAAAAAATTATATGTACGTCATGGTACTTCTTTGATGGTATATAAATTAGAGAAAAAATAATTGGCGTTTTTCACGAGTATCAATTTCTTCGTTACTTTTTAAATATTAAAGTGCTCATTTACAAAGGTAAACTTCAATTCTAATATTTCAAAAAAGCCTTGAACTTGACACTCGTGAAAAACGCCAAATAATTTTAATAAACAAATTATAATAATTAGCTTAAACTTTTATGTTGAAAAAAAATTTTCAAAAAATACTTTTTTTTATTTTTGTAATAATATCATTACAAGTTTATGATGCTCAGGCACAAAGGTTTCCTAAACCAGAATTTGAGTCTGGACACACACAACCAGTTCTTGAAATTCCAGAATCTCGTTCTGATTTTATGGAATATCTTGATGTTTTTATTTTGTTCCTCGCTTTATCATTAGTGAGTTGGCTTGTTATAAAAAAACGTTCAAGAAAAGGTGTTCTCTGGGTCTCGATATTCTCAATTTTATATTTCGGGTTTTTAAGAGAGGGCTGTGTTTGTTCTGTTGGGGCAATTCAAAATGTGGCACTTGCATTATTTAATCCAAACTATAAAATTCCGCTCACAGTAATTGCTTTTTTTGTTTTACCACTAATTTATGCACTAATTTTTGGGCGTGTATTTTGTGCAGGAGTATGTCCGTTAGGAGCTATACAAGATTTTTTTGTTCTCCGACCTATTCAAATTCCGCTTTGGCTTCAAAAGTTATTGGGCTTAATACCATACATTTACTTAGGTTTAGCCGTACTTTATGCCACTACAGGAACTGATTTTATTATATGTAGATACGATCCATTTATTGGGATTTTTCGTATGACTGCACAATTTTCTATGATTGTACTTGGAGTTGTTTTTCTACTAACCAGCGTGTTTGTTGCTCGTCCATATTGTCGTTTTTTCTGTCCCTACAGTGTTTTACTCAACCTTTTTAGCAGAGTATCAAAATATCATTTAACAATTACTCCATCTAAATGTGTTCAATGTAGGTTGTGCGAAAACTCTTGTCCGTTTGGTGCAATAGAACAACCAGAGCAACTGAAAATGAACGAATCACGAAAACAAACCGTTAAACGTTTTGTGGTTCTTGGCACCATAATTCCACTTCTTGTTTTTGTTGGAGGTTGGACTGTGTCGCAATTTCATGAGACCTTAGCAAAAGTACATCCAAAAGTATTATTGGCTCAAGAATTAGTTTCATTAGACACTATTTCACAATCAGATACAATTACAGAAATAGATTCTAACTATGTAGAATCAATTGAAATTGAAGCTTTTAAAACATCTGGCGAATCTTATACCGAATTATATGCTGATGCAAATGAAATTATAAAACAATTTTATATAGGAGCTTGGATACTTGGTGCTTACATTGGTTTAGTGTTTGCTCTTACTTTGGCAAGTTTATCTACATTTAGGTATAGAAAAAATTACGAACCAAACAAAGGAACGTGCCTAAGTTGTGCCAGATGTATGGATTACTGTCCAATAGAACCTGAAACATAAAATTAAATTTTTTGATTTTTGAATAAAAAAACAAGCATTTAATCTATTGTTTTATAAACATATAATTGTATCATTGCACCATTGAATAATTGTATCATTTCTAAATAAATTGGTATTCCATAAAAACACTAAAAAATTATAAAAATAATACTATGAAAATTAATACACGTTTGTGGAAAATAATTGCTATCATTGCCGGAGGATTTTCTTTTGTTGTATGCACTATCTTAATAGTTAATTATATACAATTAAAAAAATACAATCCAGCCGAAACAGAAGTAATAAATTCTTTGGTTGAACGATTGAATGAAAATCCTGAAGATATACAACTAAGAGAAGAAATTAGAATGCTTGATTTTATGTCAAGAAAAGCATATTTTACCAATCAATGGCAAGTTCGTATGGGTGGCTACTTGCTATTATTGGGCGTGTTAGTCCTTATAGTTGCTCTACAAATTTTAAAATCAGAAGAGAAGAAAATACCATCATTAACCGAAAAAGATAATTCCATTTTTACACAGAAAAAAACTCGTAAGTGGGTTGCTATAAGCGGAGTAGCAATTGTTATAATTACATTATTTTTTGCATTTTTATCTCACAATCAGTTATCAGATACTTTTGCAGAAGCAACAAACAAAGATAGTGTATTAGTTGATTTAGATACTATTACCGAGACTGTAAATGTTGAAGTTGAAGAGAATACTTTGATTGTGGAACAGGTTGATACAACAAGCGAACTTACAGATACGGTTACGATTACGATTACGGAAACAGTAATTTCCGATTTTCCAACATCAAAAGAAATTAGAAAAAATTTTGCTAATTTTAGAGGATACGGAGGAAATGGAATTTCATATCATAAAAATATTCCTGTAAGTTGGAACGGAGCAAGTGGAACAAATATTTGTTGGAAAACTCCAATTCCATTACATGGTTTTAATTCGCCTGTAATTTGGGAGGATAAAATTTTTCTTGCAGGTGCTAATGCACAAAAACGTGAAATTTATTGTTTTGACCGATTGACTGGAAAAATTCATTGGACTGCAAATGTGAAAAATGTACCAGGTTCTCCTGCAACTTCTCCTGCTGTTACAGATGATACTGGACATGCTGCAGCAACTCTATCAACTGATGGACGAAGAGTTTATGCTATTTTTTCAAACGGAGATATTACTGCAATTGACATGGAAGGAAAAAAAGTTTGGGCAAGAAATTTAGGACCAACAGGAAATCACTATGGTCATTCATCGTCGTTGATGTTGCATCAAAATGTTTTAATAGTTCAATATGATACTAAAACTTCTCCCAAAATAATGGGATTGTCTATTAAAACAGGTAATACCGTTTGGAGTACAGCACGTGATGTGAAAGTTTCGTGGGCATCTCCAGTGGTAATTTATACTGGTAAACAAACTGAAATTCTGCTCGCATCTGACCCAGGAGTAGCATCTTATAATCCATATTCTGGAAAAGAAAATTGGAATATTGAAAGTGTGTTTGGCGAAGTTGGTCCTTCGGTAGCCTATGCCGACGGAATAGTGTATGCAATGAATGAATACGCAAGTTTATATGCCATAAAACTTGGTGATGAGCCTGAAATACTTTGGGAGAATATGGATTACTTATCAGATGTGCCAAGTCCTATTGCCACAAAAAAATATCTTTTTGTACCTACAAGTTATGGAGTATTTGCATGTTATGATGCCAAAACAGGAGAACAATTTTGGGAGCAAGAATTTGATAATGGTTCATATTCCTCGCCTATGATGGTGGATGGAAAAATATATTTGATGGATATGGGTGGTGTAATGCACATTTTTAGTGCATCGGATAAATATGTAGCAATAGGAACGGCATCACTTGGCGAAGCCTCAATGACTACTCCAGCTTTTTCTGATGGACATATATATATAAGGGGTGAAAAACATTTGTTTTGTGTGGGGTCAAAATAGTTAGTGAAAATGAATAAACAAAAAAAAAGGCGTTTTTCTTTGTATGAAAGCCTTAGAACTAACCACTTCAAACGATAAAATTAGTAATCTTGTATTTTTATCTCCATTTTTTGCATTAATTTTTATTAATTTAATATTAAAAGAATCTATTTTTTATACCACTATTATAGGTTTGTTTTTTATAATTATTGGTATTTTTGTTCAATAAATAAGATTGAAAAAACAGAATAAAACAAAATAAAACAAAATAAAACAAAATAAAACAAAATAAAACAAAATAAAACAAAAAATTAAAACATTATGTATCCAAACGAACAAATATTAACCGAAAGACGACAAGAACTTGTGGCAGGTTTGCATATAAAAGGTATTTCTGATGAAAATGTATTAATTGCTATAAATTCAGTTTTACGCCATAAGTTTATAGCTCGAAATATTATAGATCGAGCCTACCACGATATTCCTTTGCCAATACATTCGGGTCAAACAATTTCGCAACCTTTTACTGTTGCATATCAAACAGAGCTTCTCGAAATAAAACCCAACGATAAAGTTCTTGAAATAGGTACAGGTTCGGGATATCAATGTGCGGTTTTGCTACAAATGGGTGCCAAAGTTTGGTCTCTGGAACGAAAACTGGATTTGTATAAATCGGTGTCAAAGTTCTTGCCTTCAATAGGATATAATGCAAATTTGTTTTATAGTGATGGTTTTGAAGGATTAGCCAAATTTGCACCATTCAACAAAATACTTATAACAGCTGCTGCTCCCTACCTACCTAAACAATTGATAAATCAATTAGAAATTGGAGGGATTTTGGTAGCTCCAGTTAATAATGGAATTAATCAATCGATGTTAAAAGTGGTTAAAAAATCGGAAACAGAACTTGAAAAAAGCACTCATGGCGAATTTAGATTTGTGCCAATGTTGAATGGTGTAGATTAATCTGAAAAGTCGAGAAAACTTTTCAACAATATTTAAAACATACAATTTGCGGTACAATAGACTAAAGCTCTATCTGTTCTATTTTTCAATTTTATCCACGCCATAGAGGACTTGGCAAATGTTAAAGAAAATGTCAACTATTTTTCATTTATTTGAAACATGCCCATTTTTTGTTAAAAATATTTTGCCTGCATCTTTAATTGTTTTAAATTCAATTAATTTCATTTCTTCTTTTGATATTGCTCTAAATAATTTTGCTATTGGCATTTTATAAATAATATCTCCTTCTTGATGAAAACCTACATTATAATAAAAGTTTTTATTGTCCCTGTTATTAATGTTTTCTAAAGCTTTTTTTAAAACAGGTAACATTGTTTTTTCTACAGAAGCAAAATCTGACATTGAAATATTATTAGGCATTTCAAGCAAATTATTTATTCTATACGGTTGAGTTTGTGGAGTAATATAATTATCTTTACAAAATTTTTGGCTTAAAGTATTGATAAGAAAATGTTCTTTTTGTGTTTTATTTCCCCACATCTTTATTATCATTTCAGTAAAACCGTCATAACTGTCGCCATAATCATCTTTTAAGTTACCTTGATTGTTGATACAATAATTTTGCGACAACACTTCGGGAGGTGTTGCAGAGGAGTCGAATTTAAAATTACATTTTTCTAAGGATAGTAAAACATTGTCTGATGCCAACCAACCACCTGCTCTAAAACTGCTTATCTGTTTTATATCAAAATTATTTAACAATATTTTTTTTGAAGTTTCTAATATTTTGATAATTTCATCATAAGAGTATGCCGACAAGGGTACACCTCTACCTGTATTTTTAGGTTGCAATTGTTTTGGTAGGCGAGAAAAAATTTTTTTCGCTACTTTTGAATGTTTATTATAATAATTTGGTTTTGTTCTAAATTCTACATTTGATTGTTTTATAAGGCTTTCAAAACAATGGACATGTAAGGCAATCTCGTCGTTGTTAAAAATTGCTTTATTAATTTTATGTTTTGCATTTTTAATACCCTTACTAAAATATGCAGGACAAATAAAATGTGTGATAGGAATATGATTTCCTATTTGTTTACGAAGAGTTAACAAATCCGATAAATTGTGAAAATTTTCGCCCTCCCAATCTACTGTTAAAGAAAATATTATTTTTTGCATCAATGTTTTTTTGCAAAAATAGAAACTTTTTATTAAAAAAAAATAACTTTGTATAAATTATAGGGTTTACAGTTAAATATTGTGATGGAGTAAAAAAATTGTAATCCTTTTAAAAAAGAAA
>JAOZTW010000302.1 GCA_029938985.1 Bacteroidales bacterium
AGTCCAATGCCAGAGGTGGACTCAGGAAAACATGTTATACTATCTGGACTTGACGAAACAGTAATACAACATGAAAAAGAATTTAATCTTGGAATAAGAAAATATCCAGGAAAAAATATTTATGCACCATTAGGACACAAATATATAAGGGATTTTTATATAAATCCAATACCAACAACAATCTCACGAGTGGGAGGCGTGGTGCTAAAAAAAGAAATAATGTTGGCGGCAGACAAAAATCAAGTTTTCATAAAATACACCTTATTAGATGCTCACTCAAAAACAAAAATACGTTTAAAACCATTTCTTGCTTTTAGAAACGTGCATTATTTGAGCAAAAGTAATTTTAATACTAATTCGGAGTATAGCGAAATTGAAAATGGAATTGGAATTTGTTTATACGAACCTTATAAAACATTAAATCTGCAATTTTCAAAAAAACCAATCTACGTTCCTGTTCCTCATTGGTACTATAATGTTGAGTATCTTGAAGAATCAAAACGAGGTTACGATGATAAAGAAGATTTGTATGTTCCTGGTTATTTCGAGTTTGATATTAAAAAAGATGAAGAAATTATTTTTTCTGCAAGTTTGGAAGAAGAAAAAGCCAAAGGTTTAAAAACTCGTTTTGCAAACACAATTCAAAAAAAATATTCGGGCAACAACTATGAAGAATGTTTGGTTAATGAAGCAAAATTGTTTATTAATAAAAATGCCGAAAATTCTGAAATAATAGCTGGCTATCCATGGTTTGGCTCTTGGGGACGCGATACTTTTATTTCACTACCCGGACTTACACTCACACAAGGAGACACAAAAACTTTTAGAGCGGTTGTGAAAACAATGATTAAAAAAATGAATAATGGTTTGTTTGCAAACATAATTGGAAACGAAAACTCGTCTTACAATTCTGTTGATACGTCATTATGGTTTTTTTGGGCTATGCAAAAATATGCTAAAAATATTAATTCAAATTCAAAAGTTTGGAATGATTATAAACAAGTTTTTGTGGAAATATTAACAGCCTACAAAAATGGAACAGATTATAATATTATGATGCGTGAAAACGGTTTGATATATGCGGCCTTTGAGGGAGTTGCTCTTACTTGGATGGATGCAGTTATTGATAATAAACCTGTTACTCAACGTGCTGGTTACGCAGTGGAGGTTAATGCTTTATGGTATAACGCTGTTTGTTTTGCACTTCAATCGGCAACAGAAGCAGGTGATGAAAAATTTATTGCAGAATGGAAACATTTGCCACAATTAATAGAAAAATCGTTTATAGAAATGTTTTGGGATAAAGAAAAAGCTTATCTCGCCGATTATGCAAACGAATATGAAACAAACTGGGATATAAGACCTAATCAAATTTTTGCTACTTCATTACCTTTTTCTCCAATTAAAGATAGTATTAAAAATTTGGTTCTAAAAACAGTAAAAAGCAAATTGCTAACAAATAGAGGACTACGTACATTATCGCCAACTAATCCTAAATATAAAGGTTGTTATGCTGGAAATCAAAAAGAACGAGACGAAGCATATCATCAAGGAACTGTTTGGCCTTGGTTGCTTGGGCATTATGCTGAGGCAATTTTAAAATTGCACAAAAAAACTGTTGTACATCAATTAGAAAAACTTTACTATGGTTTTGAAACGGATTTAAATATTCATGGTTTGTGCACAATATCAGAAATATACGATGGCGACCCGCCACGAAAACCAAAAGGTGCTATTTCGCAAGCTTGGAGTGTGGCAGAACTTATTAGAATGAAAAAATTAATTGATAAGGCATATTAAAAAAAATAAGAAACAAAAAAATAAAAACAAAAATGAAAGTATTAATGTTTGGTTGGGAGTTCCCACCACATATTTCGGGGGGGCTTGGTACGGCTTGCTTTGGATTAACAAAAGGATTATCACATTTTGATGTGGAAATGATTTTTGTTGTTCCAAAAACTTATGGCGACGAAGACCAATCCTTTTTGAAACTACGAGATGCTGGCGATGTTGAAATTGATAGTTATTTAGTGGAAAAGAAAGAATTTTGGGAAAAATTAACTTATCTTGAAGTAGAATCTCATATTAAACCATATATTTCACCTGAAATATATGAAACTCTTTATGAAGAAGAAAAAGTTGATCATAAAGAAATGAAGAAAAAAGCTTTTTCTCGAAAATTCAAATTTACAGGAAAATATGGTAAAAATTTGATTGAAGAAGTGTATCGCTATTCTGTAATTGCGGCAAAAGTAGCAACAGAACACGAATTTGAACTTATACATTCGCACGACTGGCTAACATATCCAGCAGGAATAATGGCAAAAAGCATTTCGGGAAAACCACTTGTTATTCATGTACATGCAACAGAGTATGATAGAAGTGGAGAGAGTGTAAATCCAGATGTTTTTAAAATAGAAAAACAAGGCATGGAAGCCGCCGATAGAGTGATAACTGTTAGTAATTTGACTCGCAGAATTGTAGTTGAAAAATATGGAATAAATCCAGATAAAGTTGTAACTGTGCATAATGCCGTTGAACCTTACACCTACAAACATATTGATTATACAAAAAATTTAAAAGAAAAAATTGTTACCTTTCTCGGTCGTATAACATTTCAAAAAGGACCAGAATATTTTGTGGAGGCAGCTCATAAAGTACTAAAAAAAGACCCAAATGTAAGATTTGTTATGGCTGGTAGTGGTGATATGATGAATAAAATGATACTACGAGCCGCAGAACTTGGTATTACTACTAAATTTCATTTCGCAGGTTTCTTAAAAGGTCCCGATGTATTTAAAATGTTCTCGATGAGCGATGTATATGTAATGCCTTCGGTATCTGAGCCGTTTGGTATTTCGCCACTTGAAGCTATGAGTTCTAATGTGCCAGTTATTGTTTCCAAACAATCGGGTGTTTCCGAAATTTTGACTCATGCTATAAAAGTAGATTTTTGGGATGTTGATGCTATTGCTGATTCTATTTATGCTTTGTTAAACTACAAATCGCTTCCAGATACTTTTAGAAAATACGGAAAAACAGAAGTTGAAAACTTAAAATGGGAAAACGCTGCTTATAAAGTAGTTCAGGTTTATAAATCGGCTATTGAAGAAGAAGTAAATTTATAAAAAAATAAACATTAATAATTAACTAAAATCACAATATAATGAAAACAATTTGTTTTTACTTTCAGGTACATCAGCCATTTAGATTAAAAAAATATCGCTTTTTTGATATAGGTAGCGACCATTATTACTACGACGATTTTGCAAACAAATCAATAATGCAAAAAGTGGCAGAACGATGTTATATACCAGCAAATAATTTATTTCTTGATTTAATAAATAAATATGGAGATAAATTCAAAATCAGTTATTCTATTTCGGGTTCAGCAATTGAACAATTTGAAAAATATGCTCCAAATGTGCTGGCAAGTTTTCAGGAATTAGCAAAAACAGGAAATGTGGAGTTTCTTGCCGAAACTTATTCGCATTCACTTGCGGCCTTAAAAAGTGAAACAGAATTTAAAAAACAAGTAGAATTACACGAAGAAAAGATATACCAATATTTTGGTCAAAAACCAAAAGTGTTTCGTAATACCGAGCTTGTTTATTCTGACGCAATAGGTAATATGGTAGCTCAAATGGGGTATAAATCAATGCTTACAGAAGGAGCAAAACACATACTTGGCTGGAAAAGTCCTAACTTGATGTATTGTAACAGCATTAATCCTGAACTTAAAATTTTGTTAAAAAACTACAGTTTAAGTGATGATATAGCTTTTCGTTTTTCTAATCAAGACTGGGCAGAATGGCCATTAACTACCGAAAAATTTGCAGGTTGGTTAAAAGATTTAAATGATAAAGAAAAACTTGTAAATTTATTTGTTGATTACGAAACTTTTGGTGAACACCAATGGGAAGAAACAGGAATATTTGAATTTTTAAGAAAACTTCCTGAAACAATTTTTAATAATACAGAATTTGTTTTTGGAACAACTTCCGAAGCCACAGAACGTTATAGTCCAGTATCGGCAGTACATATTCCACACCCTATTTCGTGGGCAGACGAAGAAAGAGACCTGTCGGCTTGGCTTGGTAACGAACTGCAAGACGAGGCATTTAGCAAGTTATATGAATTAGAAGAAAAAGTAGCAAAATCAAACGACCCCGCAATACAAAGAGACTGGCAACTACTTCAAACAAGCGACCACTTTTATTACATGTGTACTAAATGGTTTTCCGATGGTGATGTTCATAAATATTTTAACCCTTATGATTCTCCATACAACGCTTTTATAAACTATATGAACGTACTTAGCGATTTTATTACAAGGCTTGAACAATAATTATTATAGTATTGTAAAAAAGAAAAAATAAGTAACTGCAAACTACGCCTTTTTTTTGTCCTTTTACTGCTTTGAAAAACACTTAAATAGCACACTATTATGCGTTTATATTCAAATTGTAAAAGAACAAAAAACGCATTTTGCAGTTACTTATTATTTTTTTTTCACTTAAATACAGGGTTTGTTCATGAAAAAGAATAAAAGATTGAATTAATTTAACAGAAATATAACTTCAAATTCTATTTCACAATATACTAATATTGTAATTATCCATTAATTTATGTTACCTATTTTTCACGAACAAACCTTGACATTGTTAACAGACTTAGAATTTAATTTTACAAGGATACAAAAAAAGTAGAAAAATGAAAGAAAGAAAAAAATTAAATCTTGGGCATTCCGATTTTAAAGATATTATACTAAATAATAACTATTTTGTTGATAAAACATTATTTATAGAAGAAGTATTAAAAGCAGAGAAAGCCGTTTTGTTACTTCCTCGTCCTCGTAGGTTTGGAAAAACGTTGAACTTATCAATGCTTCGCTATTTTTTTGATAAAAAAGAACCAAAAAACAAAGATTTATTTAAAGATTTAAAAATTTGGCAAACTGGAGAAGATATAAAAAAGCATTGTTGTAAATATCCAGTAATATATTTAACTTTCAAAGACGCAAAAAAAGACACGTGGAAAAGTTGTTACGAATTTATTATTTCTGAAATCGTAAATTTATATTCTACTCATGATTATTTGTTGGAAGGTAATATGCTAAAAAATCATGAAAAGGAAATATTTCAGAATATTCTTATAAAAAAAGCAAGCGAAACAGAATTTGAAATAAGTCTAAAACAATTAAGTGAATATCTTGAAAGATATCACAACGAAAAAGTTGTAGTTTTAATTGATGAATACGATACACCAATCCAAGCAAGTCATAATAAGTTTTACAAATATGCTATTTCATTTATGCGTAGCCTGTTAAGTGGTGCATTAAAAGACAACACAAGTCTTTACAAAGGAATAATTACAGGAATACTACGAGTTTCAAAAGAAAGTATTTTTACTGGTCTAAATAATATTAGTGTTTATTCAATTCTTGATGACGAATTTTCTGATAAATTTGGATTTACCGAACCAGAAGTAAAACAAATTATCAAAGATTTTAATATAAAAACAGAATATTCAGAAATAAAAAAATGGTATGACGGATATAAATTTGGTGAACTAACAAAAATCTATAATCCTTGGTCTATATTAAATTTTGTGGTTAGTAAAAATGAACGCTTTAAAACCTATTGGACAAACAGTAGTGCTAATGAATTAATAAAAAACGAAATAAAAAAGAAAGATGCCGAACATGTAAGAAAAGACATTTTGAAATTAATAAATAAAGAAGTAATTGTAAAAGATTTAGAAGAGAATTTTGTATTCCCCGATTTGCAAAAACGTAAAAGTTTATTGTGGACATTACTAACTTATAGCGGATACCTCACTATACAAAAAGAAATACGATTAGGCGAATACGAACTTTTAATTCCAAATTATGAATTAAAAATTATTTTTAAAAAAACTATTTTAGAATGGTTCGAAACAGATATAAAAGTAATAAAATCATTGTTAATTGACACAACTAATTACCTTATAAACAATAATATAGCTCAATTTGAAACTGGTTTTAAAGAAATAATTGGCGATACTTTCAGTTATTATGATACCGCAAAAAATCATGAATATGTTTATCATTCCTATATACTTGGCTTACTTGCAATTATTGGTGATGACTATCTAATAAAATCAAATAGAGAAAGTGGAAAAGGCAGATATGACATAATGTTAATTCCAAACGACAAAACAAAAAATGGAGTTGTGATTGAAATAAAACAAATAAAAGAACAATTTAAAAAAGAAAATAAAAAAGATTTAAGACAACGGATAAATAAAAATATAGAAACAGCTTTAAATCAAATAAATAAAAATAAATATTATAAAGAACTTATTGACAACAAAATAAAAGAAGACAATATTATTAAAGTACCAATAGTATTTGTGGGAAAAGAACCTTATATAACAATAGAAAAATGAAAGAAAGAAAAAAATTAAATCTTGGACATTCCGATTTTAAAGATATTATACTAAATAATAACTATTTTGTTGATAAAACAT
>JAOZTW010000303.1:0-3782 GCA_029938985.1 Bacteroidales bacterium
GAAGAAGATAAAATTCAAAAGAACAAGTTTAAATGGTTAATTATTTATTTTAATAAGCCTAATTACATTATAAATGAAAAAGAAAAAATAACTAAGCCCATTCTACTTGTTTATTTTGTCCTTTAAAAAAATTTAAAAAAAGTCATTAAATAGCTCGCTATTTAATGACTTTTTTTAAATAATAGAAGAACAGAAAAATAGCGTATCCTGGAGTTACTTATTATTTCATTTTCACTTATTATTTTACGTTTTCAAGAAAACCTTTTTTTGCTTCTTTTTCCCACTCAAAATACATGTGTTTGTATTCACCCGAGATAACATCTTCATATTTTTTGTTTTTAGCTTTTTTAAAAGCATCAGGGTCGTCGTTGCCAGTTGCTGTCTTTTTTAAAGCATCAATTACAACTCCCTCTCTTATATAAACTCTCACTTCTTCAATAGGGTCGCCATCATATTCTAAATGATTAAATGCAAAAAAAAAATCTTCGTTTTCATCATAAAAATAACTTGTTGTACCAAAATACCCTTCTTCGCCAGATGCTTCAATTAGTTTTACAAGTTTACCATTGTTATAGTAAGCTTCCCATTTTATCGAAACCCAATATTCAGCCCCTTCTTCTCCTCTTCCGCCTTCATAAGCTGCTGTTTTATGCTTATAACTTGAAAGATTTTTTTCTATCTTAGAAAACTCATCTTTTATGTATTTTATCTTATCTTCTTGTGTTAATTCTTTTTGAGTACCGTTGTTGTTTGTATTAGTCTCTTCTATATCAGTGGTGTTGTTGGTTGTGTTGTCGTTTGAGTTGTTGGTTGTTTTATTGCCACCACCACAAGATGCTAATAAAAAAGCAAAAACTGTTGCTAATAAAATTAATTGCACTTTTTTAATCTTTTTCATGTTTTTAAAGTTTTAAGTGAAAATGAAATAATAATTAGTTCCAAGATAGGTCGTTTTTTTGTTCTTTAAAATATTTTAAAAGTACAAAATAAACAAGTAAGTTGGTGTTAAGTGAAAATGAAATAATAAGTAACTCCAGAATACACCGTTTTTTTGTTCTTTTATAATTTTAACAAATCTGCAAATAGCGAGCTATTTAATGATATTTTTAAATTTTTCCTTATTATTAATTAGCTCCTTATAATTTGACTCTTCAAAAAAAACAATTATTTTATGATTTTCTTTGCTTTTTATTTCTAATTTTGTATCTTAGCTGTAGGCTTACGATTCATATCTGTAGTTATTGTATTTATTTTGTAAAAATATGAAATTTAAAGACATATACAAATTTCAACAAAATCAGTTATAATAAGCAATTTTCATACTTCTTGAATACAAACAGATAAGTAGGTAGTGTATTAAGACTTTAATATCTAAAGTATTTAAGTCTTAATACACTACCGTCATTTTTTTTTCTTTGTTTGCTTGTTAATTTATGTTAATTTTGTTTTTACGCACTTTTCATGCTAAATATGTACATACTTTATACTTATTTCTTCGCTATTTCTTCGTATAAAACTTTTTTTTCGTTTTTCCTATGATAGTCGAATAAATTCATCTATAAGTATTATTTATTACGAACCATTCGAAAACCTATGATATTGTAACTACCAGAAGCTTTTATACTACCACGATAAGCAGAACGACTATATTTAATGCTACCGTTCCAACTGCCACCACGCAAAATACGGGCAGAGCCATTTGAAACACCAGTTGGATCATTTTGATAAGACGATGAATAGTCTCCATACCAGTCAGCACACCATTCCCACACATTACCACTCATGTCGTAAATGCCAAAACCGTTTGGACTTTTAAGCCCCACAGCATGTGTTTTTGCTCCACTGTTGTTACTATACCAACAATGTTTTTTTAAACGTTTAACACTGCTTGTTCCAGCCCATTCTTGATGCGTAGAACCATTTCCTGCTACATACTCCCATTCCGCTTCGGTAGGTAATCTGCCACCTGCCCATTTGCAGTATTCTCTTGCTCCAAACCAAGTTACAAATATTACAGGATGTTTACTTTTTCCTTTAATAGGAAACCAAGTATTTTCTGTCTTATATACTCCCCAAGGATAACTACCATTTTTTTTATCTTCAATCATCGTTTCTCCACTATATTTTCCATTTTTTACTTTATCACTACCATAATCATTTAAAAAATCACAAAATTCTTCATTTGTAACTTCATATTTTCCTATATAAAAATCGGATATCATAACTGTGTGAATAGGTTTTTCGTCTTTATTCTGGTCACTACCCATTTTAAAAGTACCACCTTTTATTAACACCATACTTACATTTATTTGTTTCTTGTCATCTGCATTAATTTCAAATTTCAGCTTTTCTTCAAGCCCTTTCACAATTTCTTCAATAGACTTCCAAGTAATTATATTATAAATAGTTCCAATTTTTGTAGTTTTTATTATTTTGTAGTTGTCCAGCAAATTGCTATAAATTTTATGATAGCTACTGTTCAGGTTCTTATACCATTGTTCGTCTTCAAAAGATTTCTCTTTTTCTGAATCTGAAATATTATTACTTACCCCAACTTTTTTTCCTGCTTGCTCATAACATAATTCCATTATCTGTTGTACTACAGGCTTATTATTAAATACTCCCAACAATAAAACAAGAATAATACTAAAATAAAATGTTTTTTTCATGATAAAAATATTGATATTAAAAATTTATATATATTTATAAAGTTAATAAAAAAACGCAAACAAATATAGTAAGGAATGCAACAATGGTTCAATGATACAATTATGTGATTATAAACCAATAGATTAAAAAAATACAAATGTGTAAAAACTTTTGGCGTTTTTTTATTAGAATGCAACAGCTCTGTAGTTACAAGAGGTTTATATCGTTATCTACTTATCTATGTACCTTTACAAAAAAGTTAACACAATTGTATTTTTTTAATCTACAAGTTCATAATTGTATCATTGAACCATTGAATCATTGAACCATTGAATAATTGAACCATTGAATAATTGCTTATTTTTTCAAATTAGCAAAAGCTAATATCAGACCTAATGCTATTCCAAGTAGAGCGGCAAATAAAACTTGCATATCTTCTTGGAGTAAAAAAGTTATTGTATGAGCTGGTATCCAAAAAAAAGGTATTGTTTTTTTAAAAACAAAATTCCATTGTATTTTCCAATTTATTTTTGATAAAATTTCTGAAAAATTAATTTTACGCAACAATCCTCTAATTGTTCCACCATTATTGATAATATGAATGTCTGTTATTTTGTGTAAAGTCATCATTACTGGTGCATAAATTGTATTTATTGCTACACTGATAGAAAATGCTGTTATAAGTTTTTTAAATGAAAAAGCTTCTTTTATAATAGTGTCGGCGTTTTCAAATCCTATATAGATTAAAAAAAATGGAGTTCCTTTTGCAAAAACAATAAATGCAAATTTTATTGACAAGCCCAAAACTCCCCAAACAACTGCTCTTGGCAACAATCCAAAGCCAGCTTTATTATAAACCCCTTCTTTAATTCTCAAACCAAGCGATTCGCCAAAAGTGGCAAGAATAGCAAACTTTATAAACGACATTAAAAAACCATTATTTTGATTAAATTGAGTATAAAAAGAATATACCGAGTCGAAAATAAAAAAAGGAGTAAGAGTAATTAAAATTACTGATATAACAACTATATCTTTTTTTTTCATTGTTTTTTCTTTTTTATTAATTCTACTTTACTAAGTTAAAACACATGGTTATAAGTTTTTTAAGCACCAAAGGTGCGGAATCAAAAGCC
>JAOZTW010000303.1:3882-6509 GCA_029938985.1 Bacteroidales bacterium
TTGTCTGTAAGGGCAAGGTAACTTATTTCGTTTTATATAAAGCACCAAAGGTGCGGAATCAAAAGCCTTGTCTGTAAGGGCAAGGTAACTTATTTCGTTTTATATAAAGCACCAAAGGTGCGTAATAACTTACATTAGTAAATAGATAACGCACCTTTGGTGCTTATAAACAAATAGATAATTCCTCTTGCCCTAACAGGCAAGCCTATTGATTATCACGCCTTTGGCATTTGTTTTAACTTCGTAAAGTAGAATTATGGCATATTATAATAAATAATTCATGAATTTAAACGAAGATATTTTTGTTTTTAACAATTCAATAAACATAATAATATCAGGATACTTGTATATTTTTTGAAGAAGTAAAAAGTAAGAAGAAAAAAGAACAAGTTTAAATAGTTAATAGTTTGTTTTAATATGCCTAATCAAACTTGAAAATCTACATTCTCAGTTATTTCATTAACAAATAATTTTTATTTTTCACAATTTGGTGAACTAATTTTGTTTATTCTGAATTCAAAAATTTTTTTTTTTTTTCATAGAGTTAGATTTTAAATAATTTACAATAATAAATAAATATTTTGAAATAACAAATATTTTAGTTAGACATATTTATCAACAACAAAAGATGTTGTAGAGACAAGGCATGCCTTGTCTCTACGGCAAATTGATGGCAAATAGTTGTACGACAAATTGTATGTTTTTAATATTGCAGAAAAGTTTCCCCGACTTTTTAGATATTTACAAAACCTTTGTTATAAAAATAAAGTTTTACAACATAACGAAAAAAAGCTCAATATTCTAAATATTAGAACATTGAGCTTTTTTTATTTTTTAAATAAAAAAAGGGTAAGCTACTCATATCGCACCGCTCAACCACCTACCCTTGCTACCTCACAGTCCTGGGGGAGTTCAACAGGAGCTTGGTCGTACAAGACTTACCCGACTGCAAAGTTAAATATTTTTTATACAAAACAAACTTTTTCACAACTATTTTTTAATAAATAATAATAATAATTTTTATTTATATGATAATCAATAAATAAACAAATCATTTATTTAATTTTAAAAGTAGCATTAACAAAAAAAGTTCCAATTTCATAAGAAATTGGAACTTTATATTATTTACAAAAAAATGCCATAAACACTATTTTTTTTCACTACACTTGTGTTTCTTACTACAACATGATTTTGTTCTTGCTTTTACTTGCTCTGCTGTATAATCAAGTTTTGTAATCGCTTTTTGAATTTTTTTAATGTTAGTTTTATCATTTTTGTACATAACACTAACTACATGACTATCTCCATCAAGAAAATTTACAGTCTCTACACCTTTCACATTCTCAATTGACTGTACTACTTCTGACTGTTTTTTCTTTGTATCTGCATTTGTTTTGTATTTTACAGTATAACTTGTTTGTCCAATAACGCTTGTTGATGCAAAAAACATAATTAGCATTATGCTAATAAAAAATTTGGTTTTCATAATTTTAAAATTTAGGTTATTTATATTAAAGTAAGTTTTGGAATTAAGTAAAAATAAACTAACATACTTGGGTTAAGTAGCTAATTGTATATAAACGTCACTTTTAAAAATCTATTGTTTCATTCTGTTTCGTTTAAAAAAGATTTACATAAGTGAAAAAGAAAAAATAATCTCTTTAATAAATAATGTTTTTATACAGCTACCTACTTATTTTATTATTAAAAATTCCGAGAAATATCAATATTTCTATAACTGCAATTATAAAACATTTTTTTGGATTTATCAAATAATTTAACATTTTTTGATGTTTTTTAAAGAAAATATTAATTCTAAGTGAAAATGAAATATAAAATTATTTCTCAATATATTTTTGATTATCAGAATATTATTTTAAAGCAAATTCGACAATAGCCTCCGAATGAATTTGTAAAGTGTCGAATAGAGGAAAATCAATATCGTCTGGTTTAATAAGTAGTGGAATTTCTGTACAACCTAAAATTATACCTCCTGCACCCTTTTTTTTCAAATCGGTTATTATTCTCAAAAATCTTGCTTTACTTTCTGGATTTAAAATATTATTAAACAGTTCTTTAATAATTATTCTATTAATAAATAATCTGTCTTTTTTTTCTGGAATAATTGTTTCAATATCTTTTATTGCAAGTTTTTTTTTATAAAAATCCTGCTCCATAGTATATAGTGTACCAAGCAAACCTACTTTTTTTATATTTTGATTTTCAATTTGTATAGCAGTAGCTTCGGCTATATGAATTATTGGTACAGAAATTTGTCTTTGTAATCTTTCCGACAAATAATGTAAAGTATTAGCACATAGAGCTATTCCTTCTGCTCCGATTGAAATAAGTTTTTGAGTAGCATCGTAAATAATTGAATAAATACCTTCAAAATCTCCTTTTTCTTTACATTTGTTTAAATCGTTGTAATTAATTGAATATAAAATGCAACGAGAATAATTTGAACCTCCAAGTATTTTGTTAGTTTGTTCGTTTATAATACGATAATATTCAACACTAGAAGCCCAACTTGTTCCTCCTATTAGTCCTATTGTTTTCATAAATTGTGTTTATAAATAACTAAAGTTTTTGCCTTCATATTTACCAGATTATTAGATAGTTGTAGT
>JAOZTW010000304.1 GCA_029938985.1 Bacteroidales bacterium
GTTCCTGAATTAAATTGACGACACAAAGCCCGAACCCGATATAGCCAACTGCAAAAATTAAAAAATAAAACAAGAAAAAAAAGAAAAATCAAAACAAAAAATTATTTTGATTATAATAATTTCTAAAACAATAAAAAATAAATGAAAGAAGACTTTGTTTTTATAGAAGAGATAAAAAAAAGTTATAATAAAATTATTCCAAAAGAAGAACATGGAATGATTATATTTTCATTGTTTGATAAATATGACACAAAAGTATTTTCTGAAAAAGAATTAAAAAGAACAATAAGTGATTTTCACAACTATCATGAAAAAGAACGAGAACTACATACAAAAATAAAATCAACAATACAATTTTTAACACTAAATTTTATACGTAAATCAAAGCAAGGGTATATATTAACGTCTTACGCTCAGCAATTTACAAAGGAAATTATAAAAAAAATAGAACGTGATTTTTCGCCATCAGATGTTCAAAAAATATTACTGAAATTAAAAAATGAACTTTCTGAACAAAAAGATAATTTTAATGACTGGGTTGATTTTTTTGAAAGATATAAAACAGATTTAGATAATCAAATAGAAAGTTTAAATACAAAAATAGACCGTTATGTTATTGAATTTAGAACTATCATTTTTAATAATAAAACAAAAAATATTAATTTATTAAAATCAATACGTGAAGGTTTAGAAAAAATTAAAAATCAAGTTATTGAATTATCGTCTGCATTTTCTGATATTTTAGACATCGAAGACTTATTAAATCAAGTAAAAATCATAGATGAACCAGAATTAACACTTGAAAATAAAAAAAAAGCAAGACTATATTTTGAAGATATTAGAGATTATTTAAACTTTATCAATAAGCGTATAGATTTAATACAACCAAGAGTTCAAGAATTTTTCAGTGATATTAGCAGAGCTGATTTTGATAAAAAAACTAAAAAGTTTATTCGCTTTTTAGTCAAGAACACAACAGTTGAGAAAAATAAATCAAAGATAGAATTAAAATTTCCTTGTGATAATGTTTTTGTTAAAACAATTTACAGTGAAAAATTCAATTTTACGATAACAGATAATCAATTAAAAAAAGGGAAAGAACAAAGCAAAATTGAAAATACCGTAATAAAAACAAAAGAAGTAAATAAACAATTCGAGAAAGCTCAAAATATTAGAAAAACGAAAGTAAAAATATATAAATATGTTTCGGAAATAAAAACTGACTTGGACAAAAATAATGTAATAGAATATGCACCATACTTTTATAAAATACTCAATGAAACACAAAATATAAATATTGCAATTAAAGTTGCATATTTATTACTAAATGAATTTTCAAAATCAACGCTTTACGATATTAAAATAAATGATGTTGCAATTATTAATCAAGCTAACAAAAACATGGCATTATGGCAGATGAAAATAATCAAGAAAAAATAAACGAACTTAAAAAATATGATTTTTTAATAGACATAGATGCAAAAGAATTATTTGCAGAACTTGATTATTTTTTACGTCAAGGACAACATATTCAATATAAGCATGACAAACAAACTTTATTATTTAATTTTATCTATAAAAATGAAGATAGTTTAAAGTTGTATTACAAAGATTTTTTGCGTGTCAATCTATTATCTAATAAGACAACTGATAAATTTAACAAATATTATTATTTGGGTTTTGATGCTGGAAACAGGGGAATGGTAAGAAAAGGAAATTATGAATATCTTGATAAAAAACATATAATAATTGGACTTGTTTTTTGGGAACTTTACGAACTGGACTTGAATTATCCTGAAAGTTTGTCAAAATTTTATGAAATTCTTTTCAATCATGATATTTATAAAGATAGTTTTTTACGTTTATTTGCAAATATCAACAATGAAACAAAGGATATGTATGAAGATATTGATATTATAAAAAATGAAATAGAAAAAGCATTTGGTAAATTTGAAGAATTGGGTTGGATAGTTTTTGAAAATTCAAATAAGAGTGAAAAAAATATTTTTTCTGTTATGCCGTCTTTTAAAAGGCTTACAGAAGAACAATACAAAAATGATATTGAAAACTACGAAATTTTATGTAAAGAGATTTTAAAATGATAATTGAAAAAACATACCCAAACATATACAGTTTATCCACATTAGGTGTTATTCATCATTATAATTGTGATTACCTTTTCCATCATTTACGAACCGATTTCACAGGAGAAAGTGGTTCTGGAAAAAGCATGATTGGTGATTTTTTACAATTAATATTTGTAGGTTCAAAATTTGCATCTTCAACAATTCCACTTCATGGAGAGAACGAAAGAGAAATAAAAACAATAGTTTATTCAAAAGGTAATAAAACTGCCAATGCTTATATTTTTCTGAATATTGAAATGAAACCAGACCAATTTCTTGTAATTGGTGTTTTTATAAAAAGCTCATCAAATATTCCAAAACATTTTATAATTCAAAATGGATATGACAAAGAAAAACCAGAGTTTTTAAATAAACCTTTAATACATAGTGATTTATTATTTGATAATACAATATTTGAATTAAGTGAAATCGATGACCTTTTAAAAAATCACTATTGTATTGAGTATAGAGTTGATATTTTTGCTAAAAAACTTAAAGACTTTGAAGTTATTCCTTATAACCTTGAAACAGAAGAACAAAGAAATAATTTTTCAATTATTATAAGAGCTTTTGCACGTGGAAAAGGACTAAAAACTAACAATTCAGATAGTTTAATAAAATTTCTGTTTGACGATAATTCTGAAAAAGAAATAATAAAATTTTGGAGAGAAGGAGTTGAAAAAATTGAAAAAGAAGTTAAAAATTTTTACAAAACGCAAGCTGAAATTGATGAAATAACAGAACGTGCTAATAAAATTAAACGTTTAAAAAAGTATGAAAATGATTATAATACAAGCAAATTAGAATATTTAATTTCACAATGTTTTTATTTTAACGAAGAAGTAAACAGCGAAACAGAAGAATTAAAAAAGAAAAAACAGAAACTTACAAAATTAATGATAAAACAGCATTTTTTTGTAGAAAAAATATATTTAAAAGAAAAAGAAAATAAAGAAAAGATTATAGGAATAATATCAGATAATAGGAAACGCATTGAAAAGATTGATAAAGAAATAGAAGAGTTAAATAAAACAGATATAAAAAAGGAATTAAAAATAATAAAAGATAATTTAGAAAAACTTGCTGACCCATATTCAAATATAATAAAAGTTGCAAAATGGACAGAAAATAGAAATATTGAAACACTCAAAGAGTATCATGATAAACAAAAAGAAATAGAAAAACAAAAAATAATTTTAGCTGATTTTATCACATATTTAGAGAGCAAAAACATACAAAAAGTTTTCAACTCTTCATTATTTTCAGTCAATTATTCAAAAGCTATAAACAAAAATAAAAAACTATTAGAAAAATATATTATTGAAATTGTTTTTTTAGAAACAATTAAAAAAATCTCAAATCCAAAAGATAAGAGTTCATTGGCAAGTTGGGCTATCAACAAAATAGAAAAAACTAAAAACCCGTTTGACAAAACGGAAGAGAGTTTATTAGTATATTTACAAAAATTGCCAAGAGAGAAAAATATACAAAAGAACGAAATAAACAGATACTTAAACAAGCCTGATACGCTTTTTAACAGTCTTGAAATTACCGAAGAAACAGATGACGGATTTTGGATTTCGTTAAAAGGAATAAACGAATTTATTCCATATTATTCAGAAAAACAGATACTTAACACAACTGATATTGATAAAATAAAGAACTTATTTTCAGAAAAATATCAAAAAGTAGATAAATTATTAAAAAGATATAAAAAGAAACAAACGAAAAGAGAAACCCTAATATCTTATCTTGAAGACTATCAAAATAAGGAAGTTTTTAAAATTTATCCAAATAAAGAAGAACTATTAAAATTTAAAATAATAAGCGGACTTACAGAAAATTTTGAACAAAAATTAACTGATTTTAAAAATAAAGAAACTATTAACACAAAAAAAGAAAAACTTGAAAAAGAACAAACAAAGTATAAAAATACAGACACTCAAATTCAAAAACTGTCAAAAGAAAAAGAAGAACTTTTAGAGTATCTAAAAACAAATAAACAAAACGAAACTTTAAAAGATATTGAAAAATTAAGAAAAAAAATAAACAAAGAAGATAAAAAAATAAACTTATACAAAAATAAGACAGAGCTATACGATAGTATATATGTTGAGTTGGTAAACGACATAAAACAAAAAAAGAGCATTGAAGAATTAAAAGGAGAAAATAAAATTGCAGGGCGAGATGGTAAAAAACAAATGTTAAAAACATACAGAAACCTGAAACTTTTAATTAATAATTTTGATAATGCCAAAAATTCATATTTTGAAAAAACAGGAAAAAATTTCTCGCCAGCCGAAACAGATATAAACGATGAAAAGACAACCGAAGATTTAAAAGAAGAGTTCAGTAATAATAAAAAAATATTTACAAAATTCTATGACGATGATATACTCGACTTAATCCCAGATAATAAAAAAGACGAATATCGAAAACAATATAATGTTGCAAGTATTACTATTGAAATATTACCAGAAGTATATACGAAACAGAAAGTAATTACTTCAAAAATTATAGACCAAGTAAATACATATCTAGATGACATCAATAAAATTAATGCTGATATAAATACAAGACATATTAAAATTTTACATCAAGCATTTCGTAAAACGTATAGTAAATATTCGGAATATATTGAAAGTTATGATAGCATAAAAAACTTTTTTTCAAAACAAGATTTTAATAAAATTACAGGTGGAAATAAAGTTGTTTTGAATATGATTGAAAATATAACAGATTATCGTAGCGATTTTTTGGTTGAAATACGAAAAACATTAGATAATGAAATTAATAAAACAGGACTACTTGAAGCGTTACAGAAAAAAAGTATTGAAGAATTAATCGAAGAAATTTATAAGAGAGTTACAGGAAAATCAATGCCTAAAATTGAAAACCTTTTAAATCCGAAAAAATATTTTTCATTAGAGTTTAAAATGACAGGAAAAAAGGGGAAGTTAAATATTGGTAGCACAGGACAAACTACAACTGCATTAGCACTATTATGTATAGCAAGATTGTCTGAATTACATAAAGATGATAACAATAAAGAATTATCGGGTATTCGTTTTATGCCTCTTGATGAAGCATTGGATTTAGGAAGTAATTTTGATATACTTTATAATATAGCAATTGAAAAAAAATATCAAATAATTTCAATGTCTATTTATCCACTTGAAAATATGCAAGATGAAGCACAATATTGGTATATGCTTAATGAAAATCCAAATGAAGAAAGTAAAATTAATTATCCGCCATTTGCTGTTTTTTCAAATAAAGAAGGCGAAATAAAAAACGTTTCTAAAAAAATAGAATACTTAATAAATGAATAAGGACTTGACATGGAGAGAATTAAAGGCTTTAAATCAACTTTATAGAGTTGGAGAAACAAAAGCTAAAATTCAAAACAATAATTATATAAAAAACATTCTAAAAAAGGATAGAAAATTTATTGAACCAAAATTTGGAAAAAAATCTATTTTAATTGTAAACGAAAATCGAAAAACCGAGTTTAACAATTTATATGAAACCGAGTTTTTAGATAATTACAATTCTTATAATAGCTTTTTAAAACAATTAGGAGAGAAAGTTGGAAATAAAACAAGATTTATAAAGTATTCAAGACTAAAAGAATACGAAATCAAACAATTAATTGAAATAAATAGAATTTGGACTATTGAAAAGTTTAACGAATTAAAACAACAAATTGAAAATGCCAGAGAAAACTTACAAGGCGTTTCGAGAATGTTTTTTAAATCACCAAAATATATTTACAATAGCAAAAATAGACAAAGTTTAGAAGTCGCAATAAAAGCATTAATCGGAATAGAGAAATTTTATGAAAATGACAAACAGTATTTATACATATTACATTGTAAAAGTAGAAAACCAAAGGCAATTATTTTATGTGAAAACTTATATTTTTTAAAACTTCCACATTATGCAGATGATAACAACATTGAACTGTGGTATGCAGGAGGCAATAATATAAAGAAATTAGAAAAAATACCTGAAATAAAGTATCCAATTTTCTATTTATGCGATTGGGATTATCATGGATTAAAAATTTATGAAAGAGTAAAAGATAAGATGAATAATATTGAAAATAAACAATTTGACATCAAATTAATTACCCCAAACGGAAAACCAAAAGGAATAAAAGAAACAGAAGAAAACCATAGTAGCAAGTGGTTATCAAATTTAAAATTGAGCGGTTTAAATGAATTAGATTATTCAATAAAACAAAAACAGCAAATACAATTACTTATAGACAAAGACAATTGGATAGAAGAAGAAGATAATGAATTTAACGATTTGATAGATATGTATATAAAATAAAAAAGGCTATATCATTTGCTTGGTTGTCAGTGGTTTTG
>JAOZTW010000908.1 GCA_029938985.1 Bacteroidales bacterium
AATTTTATATATTATTGATAATCAATATAAAATGAAAGCAAAAACTTTAGTTACTAACAAAGTAAAAAAATATTAAAATTTGTGTTTGTTCTTATAAATGAGTATTATAATCTTTTAATAAACAATTAATATTTCTTCTTTACGAGCATCTAATATGTTAAAAACAAGTTATTATTTGTTTACTTAATTTTAAAATATTACTTTTGTATTAATTTTATTGGTATCTAACGTGTGTAATTGTAGAAAATAAAACTTAATAAATTGTAAGTGAAAATGAAATAAATATTTATTAAAATTTAAACCAATTTAGTTCACAATTTTTCAACAAAATTAACATGTCTATAAACTATTTTTATACTTTCGGAAACTCAAAATATAGTTTCAGAAATTTACATATTAATAAAATACTAAATAATATTACTTTTGTAATATTATTTGGTATTAACGAAAAATGAAATAATAAGTTACTCTAAGGCATATTAAGTAAAAAATTTTAATATTAAAAAGAACAAAATGAAAAAAGTAAATTTAATTAGTTATTTGTTTATTCTATTGTTGTCAGTTTCAATTATTTCGCTTCAAAGCTGTAAAAATAATTCAAACGAAAACAATACTGAAACAGAAGAAGAAAACAACAAAGAGACTGAAATTGAGAAGATAGACTGGAATGGTAGATGGATATATGTATGGGAAGGAGGAGAAAATGAGGGAGGAGTACCTATATCTATATCTTATAGCCTAACTATTAATGGTGAAGATTGTCAATTTGAAGCCAATGGATATGGCGTAATGGGTACGAAATTGAAATGTAAAGCAGTTATTACAAAGAACGAATACATAGTGTATTTTGAAAAAGATTTAGTAGATAACTTCGAGGTCTTCAAAAGAGATAAACCAATGCTAACAATAAAAAAGGAAGGAGATAAATTTGTTACTTACACCGAACAAATACTTGAAGATGAAACAGGTAAAGAATTATTTGCTAAAAATTAATTATTATAAATATTAAATACAGTTTAAAATGAAAAAGTTAACAATCAATTTATTTGCAATATTATTAATAACAATGATATTTGCTTGTGGAAGTAAAACAGACAAGAACAACAATGAAACAAACAACAATGTTGAAACTGAAGATGTTAAAAAAGATAACAATGTAGAAGAAAAAATAGATTTTAGTAAATTTGACCATTATGCAACTATTTTATCCAAAGAAGATTTAACTATGAAATTTGGAGAGTCTGATTTAACCGACGAAACTAAATTTTTTGCAGAAGGAACAGTAAAAGTAGAAACAACAACATTGGTAAACAGCAAATTTGGACATACCATAACATTTGGCTGGAACGAAGACAACTCAAAAACTGCATGGATATCAGCAGATTACACTACCTTAAGTAAAGCAGGTTTTCAAGAAATAAAAACAAATAGCGGACTGTCAACAGGTATGACACTATCTGAATTGCAGAAATGGAATGGAGCAGAGTTCAAATTTTCTGGTTTTGGCTGGGACTACGGCGGTGGTATTTTTCAAGAAGAAGGTTCTAAAATAACTAACTCTCCAATTACTATTGATTTAGGTTTGTTAGATTACGCTGGATTTGATTTTGCTTTGGGAGATATTGAATTAGTTTCAAGTGATGCAAAATTGAAAGACGCAAAAATTGTTGTTACAAAACTTAAATTATATATAGATTAAAAATTAGAGAATCAACTGAATTTCAACGATATTTCATTTCTTTATATTGAGTTTTGCAAACTAAGAAATGATACAATTATTCAATGGTGCAATGATACAATTACATGATTATAAACCAATA
>JAOZTW010000305.1 GCA_029938985.1 Bacteroidales bacterium
ATGCAATTACCAAAATAGTATAAAATTGACAATTCCTAATCCTTTATTTTTAATAGAAAACTACAACTATCTAATAATATGGTAAATATGAAGGCAAAATTTTTTGTTAACAAATTTAAAAATAATGTGTTGTTAAAGCAGGTATTATGTAACAATTGAAACTAAATTGGTATAAGATTATTTTTTAAATTAAACCATTTATCATTAATTTTTTTAATAAAATTGTAATTTTAAAAAAAAATATTACCTTTGTTTTTCAATTTTCATTATAAAAAAAATGACTAAAATTTCAAAAATACACTGGAATTCTCTCTCAAAATCGATACAAAATAAAAAATGTATTTTGTTTCTCGGACCAGGAGTTACGGTAAATTACAACAACCCCGCTAATCGTGATGTGGCTTATAAAAAGCTTATTACAGATAAAAATAAAGTAGGGTTTCATGAAAAAGACAAATTATTGGTTTTTGAAAACAATGATTATATTACTGATTTTAGATACGATATAAAAGAAATATATTCAACAGATTTTTCTAATCCATTGCTCGAAAAAATTGCAGAAATCCCATTTCATCTAATTATTTCGGTAACTCCAGACCATAGTTTATCAAATATTTTTAAACGAAAAAAATATTTATTTCAACATCATTATTTTAGTAATACTTACGATAAAAAACTAAAATCGCCGTCAGATATTCCTCTAATTTACAATCTTTTTGGGGATATTGAAGACGAAAATAGCCTGTTGTTTTCACATTACAATCTTTTTCAGTATCTGGAAATGATTTGGGCAAACAATAGTTTACCCGAAATAATACGTACTTTTTTTAATAAAAATCAAACTTCAAATATAATTTTTCTCGGTTTCGAGTTTGACAAATGGTATTATCAATTAATTTTGTATCTGTTCAAATTAAATTTTAATGAATGTCAACGCTATGCTATTTACCAACAAAATACAGACAACGAATTACTTACACTTTATGAAAGTAATTTTAGAATTAATTTTTTGGGCAATAATAAACAAGCCATGAAACAATTTGTTGAAACTCTACACAGCAAATTTGAACAAAACGAATTGCGACAAGTAAAAAAAGAAAAAGAAATTTTGCGAGACTGGTTGAAACCTCAATTTGTAAAATTCTTAAATGTTGCTTTTTCAATAGACGAATGGGCCGTATTCTGTATGTGTTATTTTGAAAAAGTTTACGATAATTTTGTATCTGGACAAACACGTATCGCACAAATAGCTTTATTAATAGAATATGTTCAGCGTAACAATCAATATGCTCAATTATATGAGCTTTGTAAAGAACACAATCCAGTACAATTCAAAAAATTTAAACCTTATTATGAATAATTTAACAAGATATCCAGGTATTCCGCCTTTTAGTCCCGAACAAAAAGATGTGTTTTTTGGTCGCAACAACGATTCGCAACGATTATATAATTTATTGTTGACCGAAAAAATGGTGCTTCTACAATCCAAATCTGGGCTTGGAAAAAGCTCTTTGCTGAATGCTGGTTTACTTCCTTTGTTGCAACAGAACGCTAATTCACAAATATTTCAATTTCGTTTTGGTAATTACATGGAGGGTACATCAACTTTGCCATTACAAACTATGGTAAGCACAATTACTCAGAATGTTAAGAGGCATTCATTTCTTGATAACATTATTCCTAACGAAAATTCTTTATTTTATCATTTTAAAACTTTGCAAAATAAAGCAGAAAAAGAACCTTCGTTTTTCTTGATTTTTGACCAATTCGAGGAACTTTTTACATATCCCAAAGAACAAATATTCCCATTTAAAAAACAGCTGGCAGAGCTATTACATGGAGTTATACCAAAGCATTTTCAAATTGTTTTTGATAGAATGAAAAAAAAACAAACAAAATTAACACATACAAATAAATATCAATGTTTGCGTTCTCCTGCTAATATTTATATAGTTTTTGCTATTCGTGCAGATAAGTTGAGCGACATAGAAGATATAACAGATTATATTCCTGAAATTCATAGAAATAGATTCAAATTACAGGCTCTTAATAGAGAACAAATTGTAGATGCAATAGTTCAACCAGCAAGAAGCAAGCAAGATTTTCAATCACAATCTTTTGATTATGACAGCAATACGGTTGATAAAATTGTTAAATATTTAACCAACAATCATGAACAGGCAGCTGAAACAACACAATTGCAAATTATTTGTCAAAACTTTGAAAAATTAGCAGAAAAACAAAAAAGTGATTTTATTGTAACCGACCGTCATCTTCCAGATTTTAAGGATATTATACTAAGATATTATTACAACACTATTGAAAAACTACCTAATAATCAGCAAAAAGATGCCACTTCTTTTATCGAAAATCATTTAATTATTGGTGGTCATCGCATTTCGCTTGATAAACGCACTTGTTTGCAATATACTACCAAAGAAATACTTGACGATTTGGTGAAAAGTCATCTTTTTAGAGTTGAACTCAATTCTACTGGTGGCACAAGTTACGAATTAGCTCACGATTCAATGGTGCCAGCAATTTCGGTAGCTAAAAAAGTTAGAGAAGAAAAGGAAGCAGTAATAAAACAAGAACATATTAAAAAAGAAGAACTGCAAAAAGCAAAATTAGAAGCAGAAGAAAACCAAAAAAAACTTAAAAAAAGACAACGACAAAAATTTGGTTTTATCATTATGTTTTTTGTAATTCTTTTTATAATATCAGCAATTATTGGTTTTTATCAACAACGAGAAAAACAAATATTTATTGAAAATCAATATAATAAATACGTTAAAGAGGCAAATAATTTTAAAATAAATGCTGTGTATGACAAAGCGATAATCAAATATTTAGAAGCAGATAGTTTAAAAGACGAAGTTGCAATAAAAGAAAACATTGAAATATGTAAAGCTAAATTGAAATTAAAACCAAAATTTAACGTTTTACTTACAGAGGCTGATACTTTATTTTATTCTCAAAAATATATTGAAGCTTATAAATTATATAATAAGGCTTTAAAATTGAATTATAATAATAATATAATAAAAGAAAAAATAAAGTTAACAAAAGTTGTAGGCAGTAATTATTACTTCCAAATAGCCAAGCAATATTATTTTATTACAGACCAAAAACAATCTTCGTTCGAAAAAATTAAAATTGCAATTGAATTAGATAAAGACAATAAAAAATTAAATGAATTTGCGAGAATATATTTTCCAGATTTAGTCTCAAATTAGAAAACATAATTATGAAAAACATATTTTTTACTATAGCTTTTTTTAGTTTATCAAGTTTGTTATTTGCACAAACTGATTTTGATAAATTTATGAGACAGGGTAAAGACGAATATAAATTGTTTAATTATGTAAGTGCCAAAAAAAAATTTCAATCTGCTACCATTGCTCCAGACGCTCCTGTTGAAAACGATGCAGATGATTGGATTAAAAAATGTGATAAAAAACTTGTTTCTGTGTTGAATTTATCTAATGGAAATTTAAACGATATTCCAGATTATGTTTACCACATGCCTAATTTAACAAGTTTAGATTTAAGCAATAACAATATTTCGCATATTAAAAGTAAAATTTGCAATCTTACAAATTTAAGAAAACTAAATCTTGAAGAAAATAATATTTACAAACTTCCTGTTGAAATAGGAAAAATTACAAAACTTAAAGAACTAAACCTGGAGCGAAATGTTATTAAAAACCTACCATCAGAGATTGGTAAGTTAGATAAATTAACTGAATTAAACCTAAAAAATAATAAATTAAACACTTTACCGCCTGAAATAGCAAATCTTAAAAATTTAATTAAACTGAATGTTTTTGGAAATAAACTATATAATCTACCCAAACAAATTGCAGAATTAGATAAATTAATATTATTGGACTTAAACAATAATCCTAATTTAGAAGTAGAAACATTAAAAATATTTGCTTCAAAAACATCAAAAACGGTAATTTATACTTCTGTAAGAAATGCTCAAAATAATAATTTTAATGTAGTATTAATAAATGTAGATTTTTTTAATTTCTTAATTTTGGATAATGAAAATGCGAAAAAAATGACTAAATTAGATTTATCTAATTTTAACCTAAGTAAACTTTCTAAGTCAATTGGGCAACTCAATAATCTTATACAATTGAATTTAGATAACAACAAGCTTTCCGTTCTTCCCAAAGAAATTAGCGAGCTGACTAATTTATCTATTTTAATATTGAGTAATAATAATTTTGAATATTTGCAAAAAGAAATTGGAGAACTTACAAATTTGTCGCAACTTGTGTTAAGCAACAACAGGTTGGATTACCTACCTAATGAATTAAAAAAATTAACTAATTTAACTAATTTAGATTTGAGTAAAAATAAATTACGAAGCATATCCAACGAATTGATAAATTTAACAAATTTGAAAATCTTAAATTTATCTGGAAATCAATTAACTAATCTCCCAATTGAATTTGTGAAATTGAGTAATTTAACAGAGCTATGTATTACAGTAAATGCTAAAACAAATAAAGAAAATTTTGTCCCTATTTTAGAAAAAATGCAAAATTTGAAAAAGATTAGTATTGAAACAGATAATATAAATAACCTCCCTTTTGAAATAGCAAAACTCACTAATATTACTGAATTGGATTTAAGTGGAAATGATTTTTCTTATCAAGATAAAGAAAAAATTCGCAAGAATTTTTCTAACCTTATAGTAACTTTTTAGATTATAGTTTATCAATAGTTTGTTTTTATATGCCTTATGAAAAACGCCTTTTTATATTAAAATAGAGACAACAGTTATAGCCCCATAAATTAAGCTACCAATTCCGTTTGTTGAAAAAAATGCAATATTTAATTTTGATAAATCGTTAACTTTTACTAAAGTGTGCTGATAGAATAAAAGTACAATATAAATTATTGCTCCTATCCAGTAAATCCAATGAAAATCAGCAATAAAATTTACATATATTACCAAAATTGAAGTTGAAATATGTAGTATGCTTGAGAGTATTAAAGAACCTTTTTTACCCAAAAAAACAGGAACGGATTTTAAATTTTCTTTTTTATCAAAATCATAATCTTGCATTGCATAAATTATATCAAAACCGCTAACCCATAAAAGTACAATTACAGAAAACACAAAAGGCACCCAATCAAAAGAACTGCTTACTGATAGATACGCACCAATTGGAGCAAGTGCAAGTCCTATGCCAAGCACAAAATGACACAAAGAAGTAAAACGTTTTGTGTAGCTATAAAATAAGATAACAAAAAGAGCAATTGGTGATAATAAGAGAACTAAATTATTTATCAAACAAGTAGTTAGTATAAATAAAATAGAATTTATTACTACAAATATTAAAGCATTTTTGCCCGAAATAATGCCAGAAGGTACTTCTCTGTTAGCTGTTCTATGATTTTTTTTGTCAATATTACTGTCCAAATAGCGATTAAAACCCATTGCTGCATTCCTTGCAAAAATCATACACAAAACTATGAATAAAAAAATCCAAGCACTGGGTTTGTAGTTTTCGTAGGCAAGAAAGAAGCCTATTATTGCAAAAGGCATTGCAAAAATGGTATGACTAAATTTTACTAATTTTAAATATTTTAACATGACTTATCAAATTAGAGATTAAATTTTTATGGGCTACCAGTTTTAAAATTGAACAATAAAAATTTTTCATTTATCGGTTGACTCTTTTCTTTATTTAAAACCTTATTTTTTGGGTTTCAACCTTAGTAGAAAAAATATTTGGCATTTTTCACGAGTATCAATTTCTTCGTTACTTTTGAAATATTAAAATGCTTATTTACAAAGGTAAACTTTAATTCTTATATTTCAAAAAAGCTTTGAACTTGACACTCATGAAAAACGCCTTTACAAATCTTATTACCTTATTTAATTTGCTAACAATAAGGTAATAAGGTTTAATAATTGTTGTTGTATTCTTTTTTCTACAAAGGTTTTTAAAGAACAAAAAAGTGTTAACTACTTTCTAACATTTTTGAAAAACGACAAAATTAGTGTAAATAGTGGAATATTTACACTAAAAACCGTTAAAAATCAGTTATATATTCAACTTTTCATGAGTAGGTTTTTATGTAATTGTTTGGCAAAGATATGAAATTTAAAGACATATACAAATTTCAACAAAATCAGTTATAAGGAATGATACAATTATTCAATGGTACAATGATACAATTATGTGATTATAAACCAATAGATTAAAGAAATACAAATGTGTAAAAACTTTTGTATGGGTACTTAATAAGATAATTATAAGGCAGTGATTTGAGAATTAAACTGAACCAGTATCCGCAAAAATTTAGATAAAGAAAGCAAAAAATATGTTGTAAAGACAAGGCATGCCTTGTCTCTACGATAGTCCCTACAAAACAGTGTTGGTCTGATTAACAAGTATTTACAAAAACATGATTTTATTTCTTTATATGATAAAAGAAAGGGGACACTATGGGGACAAAAAAA
>JAOZTW010000909.1 GCA_029938985.1 Bacteroidales bacterium
TTTTTAAAATTAGGGATTATTTAAAACAAAAAAAATGAAAAAGAAATTTCTTTATTTACTAATAATAAGTATTTTTGTGGGTTGTATTACAAACAAAACACAACAACAGCAGGCTTATTATAAATTGAGTGACACACTAAAGCAGATAAATATAGCCGAGCTTGAGCATATTAAAAATTTTGAGCTACCAATAGAAGATTCTCGGTTTAATCTGATTACTGAAGAGCAAATTTTAGAAACAGATACTGGTACTTTTTTAGTTCTTGCTTTCAGTAATTACAACAAAATTTTTGTTTATAATTTAGAAAAAGAACAAAAAGTAAGTGAAATTGTTTTGGATAGAACAAGTTTAAGAAGTTTTTATTATGTAAATAAAGATTCTATTTTTTTATTTTACTCTCCTCATTCCAATCAATATTATAATCATGATAGTTCGCTTGTTTTGATAAATGAGAAAAATGAGATTAAAAAATCATATTCATGGTACGAAGCTCCTGTTTGGTGTACCGAAAAAGAAGAAAGAGATTATGAGGATTCCGTAAGTTTTTCTTTTCTATATTTTCAAAAACTTGCTTACTCACAGCAAAAAATATTAATGCCATTATCTCGTTATAAAAAAAAAATGTTTGGTGATGACGCTTTCATCAAAGATAAAAGAATTATAGTTGGTGTGTTTGAAACAAAAGAAGACAAATTTAAAGCAGTCAAAAACATTTACTACCCCTCAATAACAGGTGCTTATAAATATCCTAATACTTATCACAATAAACTGTTAGGAGTAGCAGATGACAATCAGTTTCTTGTTACATTTCAGTACACTCCAGAAATTTTTAAATTCAATCCTATAAACTATACAAACAAAAAACTTACTCTAAAATCAACAGTTTTGGATAGTATTTATCCGTTCTATACCAATGAGATACCAGCAGATTATAATATCCCTGAATATTATGGAATAAATTATGATAAAAATAATAAGTTATATTTTAGATATATTGCTTTTCATAATATTTATGGAAAAGGTATTTTTACGCTATACGATGCTAATTTTAATTTTGTAGCCGAAGGAGTACACCCAGCTAAATCAGGTTTGTTTAATTTTACCAAAGATTATATTCTGGCACACAATATGGGAGAAACTTCGAAAGCAGAAAATAAAGTAATTTATTCTGCCTATAATTTAAAATACAAAAAAGGCACAAATCAAGAACTTATTAAGGAGTTAAAATTGGATGAGAAGAAATATGAAAAAACACATCGTAACGTTACAAATTATTTTAATAAAGAATTGAATATAAAAGATAAAAACTACTCGGCTACAGTTTTGGTATGGAATTCCTCCTGTTTTGGAACAATGGACTTTGTATTAAAACATTATCAAGTCAACAGAGTAAATTATGAAAAAAATGATGTCTATTTAATTGTTACTACTTCAAATTTAATTCAGGTAAAAAACCTATTAAAAAAAGATTATAATTTGAATAGCGATTCGCTTTCTAATATATTTGTTGTCAGTAATGTTCCATATTTTCCGTTTCATAAATTTAAGGAATTTTCGCCTCGTGTTACTGTGGTAAGAAAAAAGAAAATAGTGTCGGACACAATTTATGTAAAACCAAACGAAATAACCGAAGACTTGCAAAATATTTTATTAAAATCATCAAAAGAACAGAAAAAATAAAACAAAAAAGTAAGACACATCTATTCTATACTTAATTTTTAAAATAAAAAATTATAAAGCTGTTTTAATAAGATTTATATAGATAATCAAGGTTTACTGTAGTTGCAACTTCAGTTGCAATTCAGGGCTTTGCT
>JAOZTW010000306.1 GCA_029938985.1 Bacteroidales bacterium
AATAATTGAAATAGTTCACTATTACAATTATTTAAAAATCTGCGGTTGTTCAAATATACAGACATTTACGCATCTCATAACGAGAATTTATGAATTAATCAGGTTAGAGATTGTTGAATAATAAGTTTCTGATTTGTATAGATTCGTTTATTCTTTTTCACTAAGGCAGAAAAAGTATAAAATAATGACGACAAATCGGAAAGTTGTTTTTTAACTATCTCTTATTCTCCAATAACTACTTTTGCAAAACGAATAACTTTATCATTTAAAGTATATCCTTTTTCAATTACGTCCACTACTTTTCCTTTCAAATCATCGTTTGGTGCAGGAATTTTTGTCAATGCTTCATGAAAATCCGTATCAAATACAACATTTATAGCTTCAATTTCTTTTACTCCATGTTGTTTAATAAAGTCTTTAAAATTATTATAAATTAAAGAAACTCCCTCTTCAAGTGCTTTAATATCATCTGTTTCTTGAATAGAAACCAAAGCTCTCTCAAGGTTATCAATTACGGGTAAAATATTAACTAAAACTTTTTCATTAGCTGTTTTTGTCAGTTCCATTTTTTCTTTAAGGGTTCTACGCCTATAGTTATCATACTCCGCTGATTGTCGTAAATATTTATCATTTAATTCTGCTAATTTTACTCCCAAAGCTTCTATTTTATCTTCTGGACTTTCTTCTTTTTTTACTGATGTAGTGTCGTTCTCTTTTTTTGTCGAATTATTTTCCTCAATATTTTTTTTTGTTTCTTCTGACAAATTTTCATTTTCTACAATGTTATTTTCTGCCTTTTGGTCATTTTTTATTTTTTTCTTATTTTTCTTTTGCTCTTTATTTTTCTTTTTCATTTTAAAAAAATATTTTTTATTAATTAAATAAATTATTTATTTTATATTAATTTTTACAATTATTTGATTTATTTTGTAATTTATTAAAAATCTATTAATTTGAATATCTGATTTTTAAACTTTTTATAAAACCTGTAAGTTAAAATAATGCTTTATAGATATTACAATTAACGGAATGAATATATATTGTGTTTCAAATTAGTTAAAATAATTTTTTCACTTAATTTATCAAAGTTTAATTAGTTGATTATTTTAGTTTTATTATAATATTGGAATAATTAATAACTATAAAAAACAAAAAGAAATTAAAATTCTAATTTTGGTCAATTATTCATTCATTGCTATTTTGTCTCAAATATTTTGCCAAGATAAAATTAATGACAAAAAGACAGTGTTTTTATTTAATTAAAATATAAATAGATAATTTATAATTTTTTTTTGAAGTCTTAATATTTTTTTTTACTTTTGTTGATTGTATTTTTAAACAAAACATAATAATAAGGTATTTTCTATAAATGTTAATTTTGTTTTAACTATGTTTTACACATATTTTAACTTAAAAATAACTTTTGGAGATTACAATAAATCTTAAACAGATGGAAATAAATAGTATAATTAAAGATGTACTTTTGGACAACGATAGTGTGGTAATAGAAGGCATTGGTGAATTTAAAATAATTCACAAATCTGCAATTGTTGATGAATCAGGAAAAATGCAAGCACCCTCTAAGCAACTTGTATTTAATGCCGAAAATACAATTAGCAACAACGTGCTTATGAACTACTTAAAACGTAAACAAGGAATTAATGATAACGATGCAAAATTACAAATTGCCGACTTTGTTAATACTTCGAATGCAAAACTAAAGTTGAAAAAAGAAATTGTTTTTGAGGAAGTTGGAACTCTGTATGAAGATAGAAATGGAAAATACAATCTGAAAAATATTCCTGAAAATTCTGTTTTTGTAAGTAACTTGGGGATGAACGAAATAAATATTCCTAAAAAGAATAACGAATTTACAAACAAAGAGATAGAAACAATTAGTGTAGCAAACACCAAAACAGTTTCTAAAACTAAAACTGTAACAAAAACAAAAAAATCTAATAAAACTCTTAAGCGAATCTTAATTGCATTGCCAATAATTATTCTATTAATTCTTGCAGTATTTTTTTACAACGAAATTTGGACATTTACATATAAATTTGCTCAAAATAACTTAGGGATTTCGCTTAACGCAAATGATACTACAATAAATAATACAACAAACTATATAGACGAAGATTGGGAAAACATTGATAATAATAATAATTCAAATAATGTTGACAACACTAATAATAATTCAAATAATGTTGACAATACAAACAGTAATGAAACAAACTCAGATAATACAGAAATAAATAATGATACTACAAAAACAGATAATACAGAAATAAAAACAGATGATGAAATTATTAAAGATGCTGACATAGATGTTATAACTCCAGATAATTTAGGTAATGGATATAAAAATTATTATTTAATTGTAGGAAGTTTTAAACGAAAATCTAATGCAGATAGAAGAGTGCAGGAATTGAAAACTCAAGGATATATTGGAGAGATAGTTAAAAAGGATGGAAAATTATATCGAATAGCAATTGGAGGATATGACACAGCCCAAGAAGCGGTGGAGGCTTACAAACAATATTTAACTGCTAACAGAAATGCTGATATCTGGCTACTTATCAATGAATAAATAAATAGACGTTATAAAATTATTATTCACAAATAAATTTGTAAAAATACATAGTCATTTAGACATATTAAAAATAATTGCACATTACATGTAGCTCAATATAGCTATTTAATGTGCAATTTTAAAAATTAATAGTAAATTCTCACTTACCTTATATAATGATTGTTCAGTTATTAAAGAAAAAAAATCCAACTATCCTTATTGTTGCTTTTACTATTGCTTTGTTGTTGTGGGGTAATTCTAATATTCAGAGTGGTCATACAGAAATAATTGATGTAAAAGAAAATATGTTGTTATTTTCAATAATTAATAATTTTTTTATAAAAATTAATATTTCTTGGTTAACTACTTTGGTGTCCTTAATTTTAATAATAGTACAAACTATTTATATTGTAAAAATTAACTTGAAATTTTCAATAGTTAGTACAATATCATTTATTATAGCTTTTGTTTTCATCCTTTTAAATGGTTCTTTAATAAGTCATAATAATTATTTGCACCCTTTATTATTCGCTAATTTACTATTAATAATAGCTATTGAAGAAATATTTGTTGCTATAACAAAAGAGACTAAAGTTGCAAATAATTTTTTTAATGCTTCACTTCTTATTGCATTATCTTCATTATTTTATTTTAACTACATATTTTTATTTGTATTTATAATTGTCTCAATTTTTATAATTGCAGGTGATTATTCCCGAGAAATACTTGCAACAGTTTTAGGTTTTATTACAATTTACATTTTGTTATTTTTATTGTATTTTTTATTTTACGGCGAGATTTTTAGTCTTGTAGAAATAATAGGAAATGAATTTGTTTCAACTTATAAGATAGGAAATCAAATAATTAGTGAAATAGTATTATGGATAGGAGTTGGTTTGTTAACTATATTTTCATTGTTATTTTCATTCAGAACAATTTTACATAAAAAAAGAGAGGTAAGAACATATTATCAACTATTATTGGTATTATTTATTTGTTTTTTATTACTTTTCATTATTTCAAAAGCAAGTTTACCTGCATTTTTTTACGCTTTATCAATACCAGTAAGTTTTGCATTTTCAAATTTAATTTATTTTAATAATTCCAAATTTAGTGCAAATGTGGTATTTATTTTACTTATTTCTATTGTAATATTCAACCATATTTATTATTGGATATAATTAATTCAATGGAAATTCAGTTGAATTTCCATTGAATTTCCATTGAATTTCAACTGTTTTTCAATTTAGTAATTGCGGCTATCATTTCTGGTAAAATTGTACGAGCATCGCCAATCAAACCATAATTTGCGGCTTCAAAAATGGGAGCATCTTTATCTGTGTTTACTGCAACAATGCACTTAGACGAACTAACACCTCCAAGATGTTGTATTGCTCCAGAAATACCAAAAGCAAAATATAAATTTGGGGCAATAATTTTACCTGTTTGTCCAACATGTTCATCGTGGGGTCTCCAGCCTTCGTCGGATACTGGACGTGAACAAGCAGTGCCTGCACCAAGTAATTCGGCGAGTTCTTCTATTGGTTTCCAATTTTCAGCAGTTTTCATTCCTCTACCACCCGAAACAACTATCTCTGCATCACCAAGTAATAATTTACCACCAGCTTTATGTGTTTCCAAAACTGTAGTTCCTAAATTTATATCTGCAGGATTATAATTTTCAATTTCAATATCTTTATCAGCTTCAATAATTCCAAAAGAATTTTGGAAAAGTGTGAGGATTTTTATATCCGATTTTATTACAATATTGGCATAAGCTTTTCCTGTGAAAACCTTTTTTTGAACAGTAAAAGGAGCTATTGATGTAGGTAGGTTTTCTACTCCCGAAACCAATCCTGCTTTTAATTTTGCAGATAAACGAGGAGAAATAGCTTTCCCAATATTGTTGTTTGCAATAATAATTGTATTTGCAGATTCTCTTTCTGCTATTTGGCTAATTATTGTTGAATAAGTTTGTGTGTCAAAAGTATTTAATTTATCATTATTAATAGATATTACTTTTGATGCTCCATATTTGCCAAGAGTTTTTAACTCTGCATCTTCTACCATACCAATTGATAAGGCTACTACATTGGTATTTAATTGTTTGGCAAGCTCACTGCCGTAGGAAACAAGTTCATAAGTTAATTTTTTGAACTTTCCGTCCCAATTTTCTGTATATATAAGTATCATGTTTTTTTCTGTGTTTTAAATAACTTTTGCTTCATTATGAAGTAAATCAATTAATTCGTTGGCTGTTTCAACATATTTGCAAGCCGCTTTTGCTTTTGGCATTTCATAACCCACATATTCTAAAAGAGGTTCGACATTACAAGGTTCTACTACTTGTAGTGGTTTGCGTTTTGCCATCATAATTCCTCGCATAGCTGGGATACGTGGATTAATAGCAATACCTTTTTGGACTGTAAGTACAGCAGGAAGTACAACATTTACAAGTTCATAGCCTCCATCAATTTCTCTTTTTATTTTAAAAGAATCATTTTCAAAATCTACTCCAGATACTGCTGACACCGAATTTATTCCAACTAAATCTGCAAGTATTCCTCCTACTGAATTACTGTTATAATCGCTTGATTCTATGCCAGTAAAAATAAGTTGATAATCTCCTTTATTAATTACTTCAAGAATTTCGTTGGCAACTGAAAAAGCATCTAATGGTTCTTTATTTATTCTTATAGCATTATCTGCTCCAATCGCAAGTGCTTTACGAATAGTTGGTTCGGTAGTTTTTGGTCCTACATTTACTACTGTTACTTTCTTAATTTTTCTACCTGAGCCTTCTTTTAGCTCCAATGCACGTGTTAGTGCAAGTTCGTCCCATGGATTAATAATCCATTGAACTCCAGTCTTGTTTAATTCTTTTCCGTCAACAAATTTTACTTTTGTTGTCGTATCTGGAACATGACTTAGACATACGAGAATGTTCATCTTTATGTTTATTTTGAGTTAATAAATATTTTGCTTTTTTTCAAAGTACAAAAATAGTTAATTTAATCAATTTCTTTAAAATTAATAGTATTATTTTTTTGTTATTAGCATTTTTTTTAATTTTGTGTGTTCAATTATAAACCTTTTAATTATTATATAAAATGAAAAATATTTTATTTACATTTGCAATAGTCATATTTACAGCTATTTCCATATCTGCTCAGGATTGTTTTAAATATTTTCTGGAAGAAGAGGGGCTTGCTTTGGAAAGAAAAACTTTTGATAAAAAAAACACACTTGTAATGACAACTGTGGAAACTCTTGTTAAAAAAACAAAAAAGGAGAACAACATACAATTAGATTTTGTTAGGGAAAATTTTATGCCGGAAATTGACGCTACTGCTTTCTCTAACTTTGCTGTTGTTCCAGAGTTTGATTCTGTTATTACTTCAAATTTTTCGGTAACTTATGATAACGAAAAAGTTTTAATGGATTTAACAACCGATTATAATGAGTTTTTAGCATCGTTTACGCAAAATGGAATGGACGTAGAAATAATTGCTGATAAAATAGAATTTCCAGCAAATCCACAAGTTAAAGATAAATTAAAAGACTGTAATGTAACTTTTAATTTGCGACAAGAGGGTAAAATTGCAATGACTATGAATATGGATACTAAAAAAAGAAAAGTAGAAGGCTTTGAAGAAATAACTACAGAGGCGGGTACTTATAATTGTCTAAAAATTAGTTCTATTGTAATATTAAATATGGGGTTTTTTAAAGTAAAATCTAAAAAAATTGAATGGTATTCAGATGGAGTTGGAATTGTGAGAACAGAAGAATACGATGAAAAAGATAAACTAAGCTCTTATACTGTTCTTACAAGTATTAAGGCTAATTAACTAAAGTTTTTGCTTTCATTTTATATTGATTATCAATAATATATAAAATT
>JAOZTW010000910.1 GCA_029938985.1 Bacteroidales bacterium
TTTTGGTGGTGCGAAGCACCCCAAAAACACTAAAAACAAAATGACATCCGAGCCGATGTTAGGGTGCTAATCATCAAACATATCGGTATTTTTTTCTTTATGTTCTTTTAGCTGTTTAATTATGTATTCCTTATCGTTTTTCTTGAATTTTTTTGATTTGATTTTTAATTCTGCTAATAAATCTAAATATATCATTTCGGATTTACTGTTTGGTTTTGCTCTTAAATAAAAATAAGTTGTTATTTTAAAAAAACTTAAATCTCTAATAGTATTACTTCTTGCATTTCCTTTGATATAATTTTTAATAATTTCCGGATAATTCTTTGCTTGAATATCTGCGTATGTAAAAACTGACATGAATTTTTCTAAATCAGAACATTCATTATTTTTTCTATCTTCCTTGATTTTATTTAAAACAATCTGTGATATTTTTTTTGACCCGACCCAGTCATATAAAACTACTTGAAACAAAAGAGGTAAAATTTTAATAAAGGCATCAAATGTTATATATGGTGGAAGAAAGTCTGGTAATTTGTTATGTTTTTCATAATATATTTAGTAAAAGAATTTATCTCTAAATAGCAATAGAGTGTTATATTCTACAACTTTTCGATATACTTCTGTTTTTAGGTTTTCATTTTTATCTACAAACTCGGTGTTTTTTAAAACATTTGCGGTTAATTTTAGTAATCTATCTAATTTAATATTATCACTTTCAATTTTATCTTTTCTTTCAATTTTCTTTTTTACAGATGTCTTTTCAAGGACTTCATCATTCATTTGTTCAAGTTCTTTCTTTGTTGGTTTATTTTCAATTATATTGCTAAAATCAATATCATCGACAACAGAATTACTTGTTTCAAAAAAATCATTAATGAGTTGGTGTGATATTTTTCTTTTTAAATAAGCAAATCCATTATCTACTCGTTCCGATAAAATTTCTAAAACAGATTCTGCATTTCTTTCTAAACCTGTGTAATAATCTATTTCGTCTGTAAAATTGAGATAGTTCTTTTTGTCAAGCACATATTTTTTAAATTTAGGAACAAATATCATTTGTTTTGCTAAAAAGAAATGAAAAAAACTTGCAAATCTAAATTTAATTTCTGCGTCATTTTTAATGAAAATTCCACGCTCTATTAAATTATCTATTATTTTTTGGGCATCAAATACTGTTTCAAATTGTTGTTTTATAAAATAACTACGAACATAATCTAATAACTCTGTATATTTTAAATAATAATTATCATTTTCTTTATCTAACATAAATTTTGCAATCTTTGCTAATAAATGGATTTTATTATCAAAATCAAATTTCTCGCTATAAATTTCTTCTTTATTAATTTTATCAAGTAAGCTTTCAATAAATTTCTCTAATAATTTAGCGTTATTAATAGGCTTATTTTCTTGCTTTTCAATTATCCACAAGAATAATGAAACAGCCATTGGTGTTCTTGGAAAACCAAAAGCTCTAAAACTTTTTAAAATATTATCAAATTTGTCTTCATTTATCGAAGGATTATCAGAAAACCATTTATTAATAAGTTCTTTAATTTGCTTTGTCCTGAAATTTTGCAAATAAATATGTTTAAAGCTAATTTTTGTATAGTCTGCAATAAACATGGATAAATTATCTTTTTCCGAAGTTCGCAATGTTGTGGCAATAATCTTAACATTTGGATAATCTTTTTTGAATTCATCAATTTTTGTTAATCTACGAAAATATAAATCATCGAATGTTATATTATCAATTAGTAAAGTAATACTAAGGAATGATACAATTATTCAAAGGTTCAATGATACAATTAAT
>JAOZTW010000911.1 GCA_029938985.1 Bacteroidales bacterium
ATTTTTACAAATCATTGATAATCATCACAAAATGAACACAAAAACTTTAGTAATTTAGTTCTATGCAACATAAAAAAATGCCATATTTTAATATGCCTAACACAGTGTTTTGAGTTTTTAAGTATCCATACAAAAAATTTCATACAATTGGTTTTCTTTAATCAGTTGGTTTATAGTTACATCATTGTATCATTGAAACATTGAACCATTGTATCATTGAAACATTGAATAATTGAACCATTGAATAATTTTATCATTCCTTATTAGAGAACAAAAGTTAATTAAACTATTAAATAATTTATTATGAAAAAAATATCAATAACATTACTAATATTGAGTTTAGCAATATTTGTAAAATCACAAATACCAGATATTTCGGGGTTTGCACGAAATTATACAGGCGTGATACCCGAAACGGGCGATTTCTCTGTTTTGCAGAATACACTAAATTTGAACATTTCAAAAATAGGAAATAAAGTTGCATTTAAAGCAAACCCAATGCTTTATCATTATTGGTCCGACAGTTTAGACTTACAACTTAGAGAGCTTTATTTGGATTTGTTTTTTGATAATTTTGATTTGAGAATTGGAAGACAACAAATAGTATGGGGAAAAGCCGATGGCGTTTTTATTACAGACGTAGTTTCACCATTAAATTTAACCGAATTTTTACTTCCCGATTTTGATGAAATAAGAACAGGAATAACAGCCGTAAAATTTAATTATTATATTGGAAATCATACTTTAGAATTAATTTGGTTGCCAAGTTTTACGCCAGTGCAAATGCCAAGAGCAAGTTCAATTTGGTATGCACAACCCGATTTTTTGATACAACCAACGTTTGATTGGTCAAATTCGGAAATAAAACCAAGTTTAGAAAACAGCGAAATATTTGCAAAATACACTGCTCTAACATCAGTTGTTGATATTGAAATTATGGGCGGATACACTTGGGACGATACGCCTACAATGCACGTTCAAAAGGAATTTCAGGTAAGTCCGGAAACACAACAACCAATGCTTACGGGAATAAATATCAGCCCAGAATATCACAGATTGTTTTTGGGGGGTGGTTCTTTTAGCTCCGAAATAAAAGGAATAATATTGCGTGGAGAAGCGGCATATTACAACGGAAAATATTTTCAGACCGAAGACCCTACTGCAGAAGACGCACTTATTCAAAAAGATTATTTACATTATGTTGCAGGTCTAGATTTTAACATAGGAAGCGTAAAATTAAGCACTCAATTTATTCAAAAATATATTTTGGATTACAACGACTTTATGAAAGAAAATGAAATTAATAATACCGCAACTTTTATGGCTCGTTATGATTTATTTAGAGAAACACTACATTTAGAATTATTTTCTTATATTGGCTTAACAAATAAAGACGCTTTAATAAGACCAAAAATAAGCTATGATTTTGATAACAGTTTTTCGATACTCGGAGGAATGAATATTTTTGTAGGCGAAACAGACGGACAATTCGGACAATATCAAGATAATACTATGCTTTATCTTAAAATTAAATATAGTTTTTAAATAAATCCTTATTATAACGGATTTTGTTGAAAAATATAAATCAGTCTAATCTGTGTTCCAATTTTTGAGATGATAGGAACACAGATATATTAAATTTTAAATAAATAATTTATCATATATTAAACTATATATCTGCGAATTACAATTTCAATAAAATTTGTTATAAGCAGGTTTTAATAAGTCTTAAGGCATATTAAAATAAATAATTCACTAAAGTTTTTGTGTTCATTTTGTGATGATTATCAATGATTTGTAAAAATCAAT